>CBDUBO010000368.1:0-3414 GCA_965365405.1 uncultured Rhodothermales bacterium
TAGTCGTTCTTGTACTCCTCGATGGGAGGCAGGCCCTCCGACTGCGGCGTGTCGCGTAGCCGCCAAAGCAGGTACGCGGCTCCGATGAGGGCGAGGATACCCGGCACGATAAAGGCCGCCCGCCAGCCGCCGAAGTGGATGGCGCTGTAGGCCGCGATCAGGCCGATGAGGCCGCCGCCCATGTTGTGGGCGATGTTCCAGATGCCGAACACCGTTCCGCGCTCGCGCACGCTGTACCAGTGACCCAGCGAGCGTCCGCACGGCGGCCAGCCCATGCCCTGCACGAACCCGTTCAGCGTCCACAGCAGCAGGTGGATGGTGTAGCCGCTCATCCATCCGAAGGCGAAGTTGCACAGCGCGCTCAGCAGCAGCCCGGCGGGCATGAAGTAGCGCGGGTTGCTGCGGTCGGAGAGCGCGCCCATCAGGAATTTGCCCAGCCCGTAGGCGATGGCCGTCGCGGCGAGGATGTTGCCGATATCGTCCTTCGAGTACGCCAGCGCCTCGCCCATCTCCTTGGAAACGACGGGCAGGTTGTTGCGCACGAAGTAGAACGTGGCGTAGCCGAGAAAGGTGGCTTCGAGAATCTGCCACCGCAGCCGGGGATACTTGCGCCGCACCTCGTCGTCGGGCAGGCGGGGGCGGACGGGGGCGGGCGCGAACAGGCCGCGTGGGGGAGGAGGGGGCGCGCCGGCCGGAGGAAGGCTCATGAGGGGTCGGGAAAGAGAGAAAGGAGCGCGTCAGTCCATGCCGAGAGCCACGCGTGCCCGGTCGGGGTAGTCGGTGATGAGGCCGTCCACGCCGAGGGCGTGCAGCGCCTGCATCGCGGCGATGTCGTTGACCGTCCACGGCACCACCTGCATTCCGCGCAAGTGGATCGCGGCGACGGTGGCGTCGTCGAGCAGGCGGTAGTGCGGGCTG
Source organism: uncultured Rhodothermales bacterium (assembly GCA_965365405.1). GTDB lineage: Bacteria > Bacteroidota > Rhodothermia > Rhodothermales > BA12 > CBDUCD01. The sequence goes on from CBDUBO010000368.1 coordinate 919, forward strand.
TAGATGTCGGGGGTGAAGGAGAGCCGCGCCAGGTTCGCCGCCAGCCCGTCGTCGTTGTCCACGAGAAAGGCGACGCGCACCGTCGGGTCGAGGCGGCGCATGGCTTCGAGCGCGCGCGGGTCGAACGATTGCACCGTGGTGCGGGCCAGCACGCCGTGCCGCACCAGGACGCCGTAGAGGGCGCGGGCGTAGGCGTCGGGGCGCGGGGTGAAGACGCTGTCGCGCGCCGGGCTCGACTTGATCTCGATGTTGTAGTGGATCGCCGCCTGCTCCGGCAGGCGGGGGTACGCCTCGGCCATCGCCAGCACGCTGTCGAGAAGCGGCTTGTGGACGGCCATGCGTTCCTGTTCGGGAAAGCGCGGGTTGCCGCGGAGCCCGCAGTCGTACTGTGCGATGCGGGCGTAGGGGAGCGCGTAGAGGTTGTGGACGCGTTCGCTGCCCTCTGGCACGGGCGTCCCTTCGGGGGTGGCGCAGATTTCGTGCGAGAACCAGGGTTCGTGCGAAAGCACCACCTGCCCGTCGGCGGACACCGCCACGTCCATCTCCAGCGTCGTCACGCCCAATTCGAGGGCTTTCTGAAACGCGGGGATCGTGTTCTCCGGGCGCAGGCCCCGCGCGCCCCGGTGCCCCTGGAGGTCGAAGCCGGCAAGCGGGCCCAGCAGGTCGGCCATGGCGCGGGCGAAGCGGCCCCCTATGGTGCGGTAGCTCGGCGTGTCGTAGTGGACGCGGTCGCGCAGCGTCAGGTCGGACGTGGTGATCATGCGCACGCGCGGCAGGCGCACGCGGGCCTGCTCGGCCTGTACCTGCTCCCAGTTCACGTAGCGCTCCGGGCTGGCGTGCGGCCCGATCTGCGCGAAGACGAGCGGCAGGCCGGGAAGGCCCGTGTCGTTTCTGAAATCGTGGACGAAGCGGGTGAAGTACGCGCCCCAGTCCGCCGGGCGGCGCGGAACGCCGTGGTACATCTCACCTACGTGCGTGTCGCTCTCGCCCTGAAAGAACAGCATCCCGGCGAGGCGTCCCATCGGCGCGGCGGCCTGCACGCGCTTGAGGCAAGAGCCGTAGAGCGTGGCGTCGTCCGGACTGCGTTGCCACTCTTCGATGATCGTCGCGCCTTTGGCGCAGGGGATGAGACCGATGGTCAGGTGCGGATACCGGGCCCGCAGGCTGTCGGCAAAGGCGCGCCCGGGGCCGTAGCCCGCGTCGTCGTCGCGCGAGACGGCGTCCACCTGATCGCGGGGATCGTCCACGGGTTCGGTGGCGTGCCGCCAGCGGTAGTCGTTGCCGAACACGTAGATGCGAGGGTCGAGCGGGGGCGGCGTGCCCACCTCGCCTCGGCCGGACATGTTGGACTGCCCGGCCAGCACGAACAGGGCCAGTCGCCCCACGTGGGCCGAATCCACGCCGGCGGAACTGGTGGGCACGGGTTGCGCGGCAGCAGCGGAAGCCCCGCACACGGCGAGCAGCAGCAGCAATCTCATGGATACGGGGTTCAGGCGGGGTGCATCGAGGGGATGGGCGTGGCGTCGAGCAGGTAGCCCGAGGCGAGGGCGTCGAAGGCGGCAACCTGGTCGGCCTCCCACTGGGCGTCGTGGCCGAGTTCGGCAGCGAGGAGGGCGGCCACGTCGGGCGCGGCTTCGCGCGCGGCGCGGGCGTCGAGCAGGAGGGCGCGGGTGCGGCGGGCCAATACGTCGTCCACGGTGCGGGCCAGCTCGTGGCGGGCCGCCCACACCACTTCGCCACGCCGGTAGGGCAGGCGCGGGTGGAGCGGTTCGGTGCCGCGTGCAACCTGATCGCAGAGCTGGAGCAGGGCCGGGGCGTCGCTGCCATACACGTCCATCGGCGTGCCCGTGGCCGCGCCCCGCAGCCAGCCGTGCAGGCGCAGGTGCGCCGTCGGGGACGGGCGTGGTTCGAGGCCGGCAGCGCGGGCGGCAGCGTCCACGGTGTCCTCACCCATCTTGCGGTACGTCGTCCACTTGCCGCCCGTGATGGTGACGAGCCCGGAAGGTGACACCTGAAGCCAGTGGTCGCGCGAGAGCGACGCGGTGCGGTCCCCGTCAGCCGCGCCCACGAGCGGGCGGAGCCCAGCAAAGGTGCTCAGCACGTCGGCAGGCCGGGGTGTGCGGGTGAGGTAGCGCCCGGCGTGTTCGAGCAGAAAGGTGATCTCCTCGCTAAACGGACGCGGTTCGAGGGAGATCGTGTCCACAGGCGTGTCCGTCGTGCCCAGCACGATGCGGTCGTGCCAGGGCACGGCAAAGAGCACGCGCCCGTCGTCGGTGTGGGGCAGCATGAGGGCCGCGTCGCCGGGCAGGAAGTCGCGGCTGAGAACGACGTGGATGCCCTGGCTGGGGCGCAGCACGCCTGGGGTGGCCGGGTCGTCCATGCGCCGAACAGCGTCGGCAAAAACGCCCGTCGCGTTGACGACGACGCGGGCCAGGATTTCCATCTCCTGCCCCGTCTCCTCGTCCACGACCACGACGCCGCACACCCGCCCCTGCT
>CBDUBO010000369.1:0-3402 GCA_965365405.1 uncultured Rhodothermales bacterium
AAGATCGAGCAGGCCAAGGAGCAGGCGCGCGAGGGCGGGGCCATCGGCACGACGGGGCGCGGCATCGGGCCGGCCTACGTGGACAAGTTTGCGCGCACCGGCATTCGCGTCGTGGATTTGCTCGACCGCGACGTGCTGCGCAAAAAGCTCACCATCGCCATCGAGGAGAAGAACGCCGTGCTGAAGGCCGTGTACGGGGCCGAAACGCTCGATGTGGACGCCATCGTGGACGAGTACGTCGAGTTCGACCGTCGCATCGACCCGTACGTGACGGACACGACGTACTTCCTCAACAACGCCCTCGCGGAGGGTAAGCGCGTGCTGGCCGAGGGCGCGCAGGGCTCGCTGCTCGACGTGGACTTCGGCACGTACCCGTTCGTCACGTCGTCGCACCCCACCGTGGGCGGCTGCTGCACGGGCCTGGGCATCCCGCCGACGGCCGTGGATCGCGTCATCGGCATCGTAAAGGCCTACTGCACGCGTGTGGGCAATGGCCCGTTCGTGACCGAACTGCTGGACGAGACGGGCGAGCAGCTCCGCCGCGTCGGCCACGAGTTCGGCGCGACGACGGGGCGGCCCCGCCGCTGCGGCTGGCTCGACCTGGTGGCGCTTCGTTACTCGGCTATGATCAACGGGCTGACTGAGCTTTCCATTACCAAGCTCGACGTGCTTTCCGGGCTGGACGAGGTGAAGGTGTGCACGCACTACCGCATCGGCGAGCGCACCACGACGCGCTTTCCCGTGGACGTGCCGACGCTCGAAAAGGCCGAACCGGTGTACGAGACGTTTGGCGGTTGGCACGAGGACCTCACGCAGGTGAAGGACGTGAACGACCTGCCCGACAACGCCCGGACCTACCTGCGCTTTGTGCAGCAGCAGATCGGGGTGCCCATCAAGGGCATCTCGACCGGGCCGAAGCGCGATCAGACGATCGAACTGGCGTGAAGGCGCGCCGCGTGCCGGCGTACCTGTGGGCCGCGCCCAACACCGCCATCGGGCTGGCCCTTGCCGCGCTGACGCGCCTGACGGGCGGCAGCGTCAGCGCCGTCGAGGGCGTCGTCGAGGCCACGGGCGGGGCGGGGGCGTGGCTGCTCCGGCACGTCGTGCCGCTGCCGGGCGGCGCGCAGGCGATCACGCTGGGGCACGTGGTGCTGGCCGTGGACGCGGACGCAGCCCGGCGCACGCGCCGGCACGAGCGCGTACACGTGCGGCAGTACGAGCGGTGGGGGCCGCTGTTCGTGCCGGCCTACCTGGGCGCAAGCCTCTGGCTGTGGCTACGCGGGCGGGATGCCTACCGCGCCAACCCGTTCGAAGTGGAAGCCTACCGCGCCGCGCCGTGACCGCTGCCCACATAGCAGGCCACCTCGACGCGCTGCTCGACCGGGCCGCGTTTCCGGCCGACGATCCCAACGGCCTCTGGCACGGCGACGCGGGGCGCGCGGTGCAAAAGCTGGGCGTCGCCCTCGAACCGCCGCCCGACCTCGCCGCCTGGGTTTCGGGCCGGCACCTCGATGCGCTCTGGCTGCACCGACCCTGGCACGCCGACGTGGCGGCGTTGCCCCCGGGCTTTCCCGTACTGGCCCACCACCTCAGTTTCGACGAGCGGCTCACGCCGGGCTGGAGTCCTGTGCTGGCCGACCGCTTCGGGCTGCGCGAGGTCGAGGTGTTGGGCCACAAGCAGGGGCGGCCACTCGGCATGCTGGGACGCGTCGTGCCGGAGTCGCTGGCCGGTTGGGTCGTGCGGCTCAGGGCCGACTTCGGCGGCTACGAAGCCCTCGAAGGCACGGCCTCGCTGGTCGAGAAAGTCGCGTTCGTGGGAGCCTTCTGGCCTGAACTCGTCCAGGAGGCCGCCCTGCGCGGGGTGGATCTCTACGTGACCGGGCAACTGAGAAACCCTGGCGTCGAGGCCCTTCGGCGCTGCCGCATGGCCGCCCTCGCCCTCGGGCACGCACGTGTAGAGCGGCAGGCACTGCACCGGCTGACCGAAAGCCTCACGCATGCGTTTCCCGGCCTCGAAGTCGTGCAGATCGACGCGGCGTAGCTTTCGGCCCGCGTTCAGGCCAGCAGGCCCAGCAGCGGGTCAGCGTCTTCAAGTGAATCCAGCAACAGGTCGGGGTCGTGCGCATCGAGGTCGGCCCGGCTGAAGCGGCCCGTGCAGACGCCGACGGCATACGCGCCGATGCCGCGCCCGCAGTAGATGTCGTGCTCTGTGTCGCCGATGATGACCACGTCCGAGCCCGCGAACTGCCGTCCGGTGTGCCGTGCGGCCCGCTCCACAGCCAGGGGCGGAAGGTCGGGGCGGTGCGCGCTGTCGCTGCCAAAGGCCCCGAAGCTGAAATGGTCGGCCAGGCCCACGCGGGCCAGTTTGAGGTACGCCATCGGCTCCAGGTTGCCCGTCACCAGGCCCAGGTGCACACGGTCGCTGTGACCGGCCAGCCTTTCGAGCAGCTTCTCGACGCCGGGCAGTACGGTGATGGACGATTCGCCCAGTGCCGCTTCCATGTAGCCGGCATAGCACGCCAGCAGGTCGGGCATGATTTCCTGAACTGCTTCGGGCGCGTAGCCCTCGTGCGCCAGAATCTCGGCAAAGATCTGCGGGTCGGTTTTGCCGGAGAACGAGATGGGCTCGGTGTCCACCGCGCACCCGACGGTCTCTGCGAGCGCGCAGGCCACCGAGCGGCGGCCCACGCCGTGGGTGAGCAGGATCGTCCCGTCAATGTCGAACAGAAAAAGCTTCACGGCAAAAGAGAGGGTAAGGGGCATGATGGATTGCCAGTCACCGGGATGATTGGCAAGGGGCGGTGCCTCGTAGGTGCGTATCGCGCTACTCCCCTACCGAGACCTGTCGCAGCTTATCGGCCAGGCGCAGTCTGCGGCGCTTCACGACGCAGCGCTTCCCGCCGGCGAACTCGACCAGCGCCGTCGCCATGCGCGTCGAGACGATGCAGCGCCCGTCGGGGCGGCGCACCGGGTTGCAGGGCTGTCCCCTCAGGTCGGGGCGCGTGAGGGCGTCACCCAGGTACACGTAGCGATACGGCATGGAAAAGCAGGGGTAGCACCCGAAGATGCGCCTGTACGCGCCGGAACCAACGTCGGTGCCGCCTTCTTAACACGCCTCCCACGATTTCAGCTCCTGCCGCATGGCCGCACCCGACTCGCCGCGTCGCCTCTACCTGCTCGACGCGATGGCGCTGGCGTACCGCTCGCACTTCATCTTCATCTCGCGCCCGCTCGTCAACTCGAAGGGCGAAAACACGTCGGCCGCCTACGGCTTCACGACGGCCCTCCTCAAACTCATCGAAGACCACGAGATCAAGCACCTCGCCGTCGTCTTCGACGCGCTCACCGGCCCGCCCACCTACCGCGACGAACTCTACACGCACTACAAGGCCAACCGGCCCC
>CBDUBO010000370.1:0-3389 GCA_965365405.1 uncultured Rhodothermales bacterium
TTTTCGGCGACCGCGCCGCCAAGGTTTTCGACCGCTTCAAGCTCGAAGAAGGCACGGCCCTCGAACACCCGTGGGCCTCGAAAAGCCTGGAACGGGCGCAGAAAAAAGTCGAGCAAAACAACTTCGGCATCCGCAAGCGCCAGCTCGAATACGACGACGTGCTCAACGCGCAGCGCGAAGTCATCTACGCCCGCCGCCAGCACGCGCTGCGGGGGGACCGCACGCGCGGCGACGTGCTGGGGATGCTCGAAGGCGTCACGAAAGAAGTTGCCGTGCGCTACGCCGAGGCGTCCGACCTCGAAGGCTTCCGCGACGAGGTGCGCCGCACCTTCGCCTTCGACGTGGACCTGGACGAGGAGCAGTTCCGCCGCATGAACACGGACGACCTCGCCACGTGGCTCTACGACGAAGCCGTCGAACACTACAACACCAAGCGCGCCGCCCTGGCGCGACCCTTCTACGAGGGCATCCAGAAGATTGCCGAGCAGCCCGAAAACCAGCGCCCGCAGCGTCTTCTGGTGGACTTCACCGACGGTCATCGCCTCTTGCGCGTGGTGACGCGGCTGGAAGACGCGCTCGAAACGAAGGGCCACGACCTCAACGATGGCCTGGAGCGCTCCGCCGTGCTCGCCGTCATTGACGAGAAGTGGACGGAGCACCTGCGCGACCTCGACGAACTCAAAGAGGGCGTCGGCCTGCGCGCCTACGGGCAGCGCGACCCGCTCATCGAGTACAAGATGGAGGCGTTCCGGCTCTTCGCCACGATGATGGAGACGATCAACCGTGAGGTCGTGGGACTCATCTTCCGCGCCGGTCCGCTGGCCGACGGCGGGCAGGTGCGCCGCGCCGCGCCCGCGCGTCCGCGCCTCGACGCCAGCCGCGCGCGTGCCTCGCAGGCCGCGCCTCCGCCTGCCTACAACGGCGGCGGCGACGGAGCTGCGCCCGGCCAGCGCGAAGATCCGACGGCCAAACAGGAGCGCGTCGTGGTCGAGCAACGCATCGGGCGCAACGACACCGTGACCATCCAGAACCCGGCCACGGGCGTGACCGAAACGCTGAAGTACAAGCACGCGCAGGCCAAGCTTGCACAGGGCTGGACGCTCGTGTCGTAACGACGAGCACGTGCAGGGCGAAGCCTGAGACACGTGTAACCCTCGGAGGGCTTTCTGCCCCTCCGAGGGTTTTTTTGAGGTGCCCACCGGGAGGTTGAGAGGCCCTCTGGCCGAAACCCCGAATGCTGTTGCGGGCGCTGGAGTTTGCCTTACAGGTGCGGGCGGTACAGGAGTGATTTTTATTCAACCCATTGGTTGAAAATGGGTGTCTGGCTGTTTATAATCAACCGATTGGTTTAATAAATCCATTCAATCCATGACGGCAGATCCCCTCTCGCGGGCGTTCTCAGCCCTGGCCGACCCCATCCGGCGCGACATGGTGGCCCGGCTCGCGGACGGCGACGCGACGGTGAACCAACTCGCCGCGCCCTACGGCATCACCCTCCAGGCCGTCTCCAAACACCTCAGGGTGCTGGAAGAAGCCGGACTCGTAAGCCGTAGCCGCGAAGCCCAGCAGCGCCCGGCTCACCTCCAGACGGAGGTGCTCGGCCAGGCGGCGGCGTGGATCGAGCGCTACCGCCGCCAGGCTGAAGAACGCTACCAGCGCCTCGACGCCCTGCTCAAAACCATGCCTGACTCTACCGAAACCCCACCCCTAACCGACGAACCCCGATGAAGCCCATCGCTCAGACGCAGATTGTTGCAGACCGTGACGTGCCACTCGTGCGCATCACGCGCGAGTTCGACGCCCCTCCCGAAAAGGTCTTTCGCGCCCACACCGATCCGGCGCTGTTCGCGCAGTGGAACGGCCCGCGTGACCACCAGATGCGCGTGGACCACCACGACTGCCGCATGGGCGGATCGTACCGCTACGAGCTCACCGGCGCAGAGGGCACGTACGCTTTTCGGGGGTGCTTTCACGAAGTCCGGCCTGCCGAACTGATCGTGCAGACATTCGCGTTTGAAGGCCTTCCAGACGGTGTGGCCCTGGAACGGCTCGTTTTCGAAGCGCTCGACGGCAGGCGAACGCGGCTGACAGCCACTTCGCTGGTGGACTCGTTCGAAAGCCGCGATGCCTTTCTGGCCAGCGGAATGGAAAGCGGCGTCCGCGAGGGCTACGAGCGCCTGGATGAACTGCTGATGGCCTGAAAGGGCACCTGTAGCGCCAGTGGAGCGATCCTGCACTGGACGTAGGGGCGGAATTAATTCCGCCCCTACGTTGTTTATAGGTACAGCGCGTGGTTTTTTGCGCGCATGATGCGCCGCCGACCCTTCCGCCGCTCCCGCTCGCCCTTCACCCTGCGGGCGCTCGTCTTCGAGATCGTCACTATCGTCATCGGCGTGCTCATCGCCCTCGGCGTCAATGAGACGCGCGAGCGCCTGCGCGATGCCCGGCAGGCACGCGCGCTTCAGCAGGCCCTCTACGTCGAGAGCCTGAGCAATTGCCGCCGCTTTACAGACGCGCTGGCGTACCACGAACCGCTGCTGACCGAACTCGACAGCGTGATTGCCGCAGATCCCGAGGCGGCGTCGCCCCAAGCGATGCCGTCTGCGACGCGCGGCCTTGGCCCCGTCCTGCCCTCGACCTCGGTTTACGAAACCGCTCGTGCCACGGGGGACATCTCGCTGCTCGGGCTCGAACTGGCCTTTGGGCTGGGCACCGTGCACGAAGTCACGTCGCTCTACCGGCAGTCCGTCAGCCGCGTGCTTGATGCCATCGCCCAGCGTGACGCGAAACTGTCCGACGTGCGCCAGCCATACCTGCTCATGCGCGAGATGCAGGGCGCGGCGCGGAGCGCGACGTGCAGCGCGTACGCTGCCCTGGCGCGGGAAACGGGCGCTGCTCCCGACTCCACGCTCGTCGCCGGCGCGGGCTCCTTCTGAGCCCTGCACCTTTGCAGGGGCGTGAACGTCGCGCTATTTCAGAGCTTCCGCAGAAACCGCACACGCCCGCCCGGGCGTTGCGGGTGCCCCGCCCGGCCCATCGCACCATGCTCCGCACGCTCTACATCCGCGACTACGCCCTCATCGAGGAGATGGAGGTGCCTTTCGACAGTGGCCTCAACGTTATCACGGGCGAGACGGGCGCGGGCAAAAGCATCCTGCTGGGCGCGCTCTCGATGATTCTGGGCGAGCGCGCCTCCAGCGAAGCCATCCGCACGGGCGCCAAGAAAGCCATCGTCGAGGGCATCTTCGACGAAGCCGATACGCCCACGCTGCGCGCGCTTCTGGAGAGCAACGACATCGAGGCGGGGGCAAGCATCATCATGCGGCGCGAAATTTCGGCCTCGCAGAGCCGCGCCTTTATCAACGACACGCCCGCCACGCTCGTGCTCA
>CBDUBO010000371.1:0-3385 GCA_965365405.1 uncultured Rhodothermales bacterium
TCAACCCGCGCGCCAACTCGTGGGCGCAGGCGGGCGGCATGTGGCAGTTCATCAAAGCAACGGGCAGCGCCTATGGCCTCGACACCGACGAGTGGGTAGATGAGCGCATGGATCCGGAAAAGGCCACGCGGGCTGCCGCGCGCCACCTCCGCGACCTCTACCAGCAGTACGGCCAGGACTGGCACCTCGCCATCGCGGGTTACAACTGCTCACCGCGCTGCATCAAGCGCGCCATTGCGGCGGCGCAGCGCCGCGGCGTATCCACTCCCACGTTCTGGGACATCTACGACGATCTGCCGCGTGAGACGCGCAACTACGTCCCGATGTTTATCGCCGCCGCCCTGCTTGCTTCCAACCCGGGCGCACTCGACCAGAGCCGCATCACGCCCGGCCCGCGCTACGAGTACGACATGGTGCCCGTTCGCGGGATGCTGCCGCTGGGCACCGTTGCCCAGATGGCGGGCACGAGCGAGGACGTGATCCGGGCGCTCAACCCTGAGCTGCGCCGCGCCACCCTTCCGCCCACCGGCACGCCCTACGCCCTCCGCATCCCGGCAGGCACGAGCCGTGACTTTCTCGCAGCCTACGCCCGGCTCGACAAGGGCGACGTCAGGAACGAGATCACGCACACGGCACGCAAAGGCGAGACGGTTTCGCGTCTGGCGCGCACCTACGGCGTCTCGGCGGACGAAATCCGCTCGCACAACAGCCTCGACGGCAACACACTGCGCGCCGGGCAGCGCCTCAAGATTCCGCTTGAGGCAGGCGGTGCCGTAGCCGTGGTGGCCGAACAGGTGCAGACCGTCCAGTTCCGCGAGCGCCCGCGCCGGCAGATTCTGGCCTCCAACGGCACGCCGGGCCTGCGCACGCCCTCGAACACGCCTTCGAGCACGCCCGTGCGGTCGGTGAGCGACCGGGGCGCGAGCCGCGAAACCACATCCGCAAGCCGTGAGGAGACGCGCCGCACTTCGTCGTCCAGCAGCACCAGCACGCGCATCGTGCACCGCGTGAAGCGGGGCGACTCGCTGGGCAAGATCGCGCAGCGCTACGGCACGACCGTGGGCGAGGTGCGCCGCTGGAACCGGCTCAGTGGCAACACCATCCGCACCGGGCAGCGTCTCTACATCTACACCGGCGGCAGCACGACGGAAACGGCTGAGGCGGCACCACGCGAGGAACCGCGCGCCGAACCCGCCACGACGACGCACCGCGTCAGCCGAGGCGAGACGCTCAGCAGCATTGCCCGGCAGTACGGCGTCTCGGTGGCAGATCTGAAAAGCTGGAACGGCCTGAGCGACGCCGACATCCAGGCGGGCCAGCGCCTGACGGTGCAGGGCGGCCGCGCCGCCGCGCCGAGCCGTCCGGCCACGCACCGCGTCACGCGGGGTGAGACGCTGACGGCCATCGCACAGAAGTACGGCGTCTCGGTGAGCGAGCTCAAAAGCTGGAACAAGCTCAAGAGCGGCAAAATCCTCGTCGGCCAGCGCCTGCGCCTCAACGGCTGAGCCACCTGCGCATATCTGAAAGAGGGGACGTGCTCCATTCGGGGGCACGTCCCTTTTGCTTTTCGCGCTGCGTTGACGGTTTCGAGGGGATGGGATATACTGCCTGCCGGGTTCCAGGCGCGCTCGTTTCGGTGCTGGAAACAGGCCCCTCACCCACGCTGCTGCGCCCATGCAACTCCCCTCCTCTCTGCGCGACCGGGCCGTGCTGGTGCTGTCGCTCGTGCTCTTCGCGCTCTACTTTCTCCAGCCCGACTGGACGGAATGGGTGCTGCCCGCCCTCGTGCTCGTCAACCTGTACTGGGTGTACGAAATGGGCGGTCACGCTCTCGCCCTGCTGCACACCGGAGAGGGACTGGGCCGCCTGACGAAGGCACCGGACACCACCGAGGCCAACCGGCTACTGGGACGCTGGAGCGCTTTCGGCCCTAAAGGCGAACCGCCCCACGACTACGTCGCCCTCCACCTCGTTCCGCTGCTGCGCAAGGACAACGCCTTTGTCTTTGCCTACGGGGCGCTGCTGTGCGCCGGGTGCGTGGAACTGGGTCAGTACGCGCCAGGGGCGTGGCCCGTGGTGGCGTGGGTGCTGGCCGGGTGCGCCCTCGCCGCGGCTGCCGTGGATGCCGGGGAAAACGGGCTGCTGCTGGCCGAAGCCGACCGCTTCCGCAACAACGGAACGGCCGCGCCGCCGGGCAGGCGGCGCGTGCCCTTCATCGCCCGGCTGAAGTGGACGCTCGTGCTGCCGCCCCTGCTGTTCGTCGTGGTGGGCGGGTTGCTCTATGCTGGTGGCCCCTCCACTCTTTTGCTGTTTGCCGTCTTGCTGGGGGTGCTCGTGCTGGCAGCGCTGCTGCAATGGCGCACGTTTTTCCTCCAGTACCTCTACGTGTGCCGGGTGCCCGTGCTGCTGGCGCTGGCGCTCGTAGCGCTCCCCTTCGTCATGGTGTCCGGCGGAGCGGCGTCGCTGCTGGGCAACCTGGTCGTGCTCGAAGGCACGGGGGATGGAGGTGCCGAGCGGCTTCTGCAAGTATTTCTGGTGAGCGGCCTGGCCGTGCTCACGGCGTGGACGGTGCGCTTCACCCTTATGCGCACGCTCGAAGTGGCCCCATTCCGGCTCAACCTCGAACTGGGCAAGTCGAACCGACGGCGGCGGCGGTCGAGCCTGCCCGGCGTGCTCATCCAGCGCCTCGACCGCTACAGCGCGGGCTTGCTGCGGGCTGGCGACTGGCTCTACCACCGCCTGGATGCACCCCGCGACCTGTCGGTGAAAAGAGGTGGCGAGACCGTCTGCCCGGAGCCGCTGCGCATCCGTGACCTGCTGCGCAAGCCCGCGTACTGGCTGAGCCTGCTGCTGTTCAGCCTGTTGGCCGTGCCGCTCATCGTCACCATCGTCCTCAAGTCTCGCACTTCTTTCGTGCCGGTGGAGGGCGTTCCTGGCACCGATTGGCTCTGGCCCAACGCAGGCGCGGCCCTGCTGGGCGTTGTCGTCACCCTCGTGCTGGCGGCCATTTTCGACGGGCTGCACTTGGCCGGGCGGCCCGACCGGCCCAACTGGCTCGGCCGGATTTCGTGCTCGCTGCTGAAAGCGTTGGCCGGTTATGCCACCGTCAATCCGCAGACGCCCTACGCCTGGCAGCTCTGGGACGGTGGGCACAGCAAGCACCCCGGCGACTGCGCCCTGCTGCGACTCAAACACGCCCAGGGGATTGCCTACACGCTGCTTTTCCTGGGCTTCGTCTTCTTCGTGGGCTTCCAGACGACTCCGCAGAGCGGCGTACCCATCTGGCCGGCGCTCGCCCTCGTGCTGCTGCTGATGATGCTCGTCAGCCTCCTCTTCTCCTTTCTCGCCGTCTGGCTCGACAAGCTGCGCGTGCCACTGCTGGCCG
>CBDUBO010000372.1:0-3362 GCA_965365405.1 uncultured Rhodothermales bacterium
CCTGCCCTGGCCACGCTGCGCGACCGCGCTAAGGGGCTGCGCGCCAAGATCCTAGGCTTCTTTGCGCTGGGCTGGACGGGGGCCAACCGCCACTGGCGCAATTACGAGAAGGCGTACATGATTCTGGCGGGACTGGCCACGCCACTTGTGCTTTCCGTCCACTCGGTCGTGTCGTTCGACTTTGCGGTTTCCATCGTGCCCGGCTGGCACACCACCATCTTCCCGCCCTACTTCGTCGCCGGCGCCATCTTCTCCGGCTTCGCGATGGTGGTGACGCTCATGGTGGTGGCGCGCAAGGTGTACAACCTGGAGAACCTCATTACGATCGAGCACCTGGAGAAGATGAACATCATCATTCTCGTCACGGGCACGATTGTCGGCTTCGCCTACATCACCGAGTTCTTCATTGCCTGGTACAGCCAGGTCGAGTACGAGCAGTACCAGTTCTTCAACGTGCGCTGGACGGGGCCGTTTGCGTGGGCGTACTGGACGATGATGTTCTGCAACCTCATCGCGCCCCAGCTTTTCTGGTTCAAGAAGCTGCGCCGCTCCATCCCCGTCATGTTCGCGCTCTCCATCGTCGTCAACATCGGCATGTGGTTCGAGCGCTTCGTGATCACGGTGCTGTCGCTGCACCGCGACTACCTGCCTTCGGCCTGGGGCTACTTCTCGCCCACCATCGTGGACGTTGCCACGTACGTAGGCACCTTCGGGCTCTTCTTCACCCTGTTCCTGCTCTTCCTGCGCTTCCTGCCCGCAGTCGCGATGGCGGAGGTGAAGGCGACGCTTCCCGAAGCCGACCCGCACTTCTACGACCACCACGCGGGCGACGGGCATCCCAACATGGATGTGCCCTACACGCAGCCCGCTCAGGAAGTCAAAAAGTGAGGTAAGGGGGCGATGGGCGGCACTGCCGACCGGCCCCTGCGCAACACGCAACACGCCATGAAAGAACTCCTCACGGACGTTAAAAGCACGATGGGCATCTACGACGGGCCGGACAAAGGCCGCGTCTACGGGGTGCTGGCCGAGTTTGCCCATCCCGGTGCGCTTCTGCACGCCGCCGAGAAGGTGCGCGATGCGGGCTACCGCCACTTCGACACGCACGCGCCCTTTCCCATTCACGGAATGGACAAGGCGATGGGCCTGAGCCAGTCGAAGGTGGGCTTTGCCGCGCTCGGCGGCGGCCTGACGGGTCTGGCGCTCGCGACGTGGATGCAGTGGTGGATGTCGGCCGTGGACTACCCGATCAACATATCGGGTAAGCCGATCTTCGCCATCGAGCCGAGCGTGCCCATCATGTTCGAGTTGACGGTGCTGCTTTCCGCGCTCGGTGCCGTGGCAGGGATGCTGGCCCTCAACGGCCTGCCGCGCCCCTGGAACCCGCTCTTCTACAGCCCCTCGTTTGCCCGCGCCACCGACGACGCCTTTTTCCTGCACATCGCTTCGTCCGACAAGCGCTTCGATCTGGAGACGGCCACTCGGCTTCTCAACGATGCCGGCGCGCTACGCGTCGAGACGCTCACCGAGCCCGGCGCTCAGGTCGCCGAACCCGGAGCGCCCCGCGACGAAGCGGTCGCCGTTTCCGTCCACTGAGTTTTTTAGATAGTTAGATGGTTCGACGGCGCTTTTGCACAGCCACCGACCCATCCAACAAACCCGCTATAACCCCATGCGCCCAACGCTCGTCCTTGCCGCCGTGCTGGCCCTGAGCGGTTGCCGGGGGATGGTGTCGGAAGCCCCGCCCATCCACCCGAACCTCAACATGGACTTCCAGGAGAAGTTTGAGGCCCAGGAAGCCAACCCCTACTTCGCCGACGGCCGCGCCATGCGAATGCCCGTGGCGGGCACCGTTGCGCGGGGCTTCCTGCGCAGCGACGCCAGCCTCTACCTGGGCCGCACCGAAGCGGGTGGCTACGTGGCCGATATGCCGGTACCCGTCACGCGCGAACTGTTGCTGCGCGGGCAGGAGCGCTACAACATCTACTGCTCCGTCTGCCACGGCAAGTCGGGCAACGGACTGGGCATCATCATGACGGGCGGCTACGGCTACACGCCTGCGCCCTCGTACCACGACGACCGCCTGCGCGACGTCGAGGACGGCTATGTTTACGACGTGATTTCCAACGGCGTCCGCTCCATGCCGGGCTACGCGCAGCAGATTGCCGTGGCCGACCGCTGGGCCATCGTCGCCTACATCCGCGCCCTTCAGCGCTCGCAGAACGCCGAACGCGGCGACCTGCCTGCCGATGTGCTTCGTCAGATCGAGCAGGCGCAGAGTGCCAACATGAGCGGCGGCTCGACGGGCGCGGCCCTTGCCACGCCACCCGTCAATCAGGGTGGCCCGGACGTGACGCCGCCCAACCCCGACAACTGAACAGGGTGACGAACGTCGGGTGGCGCGTAAATGCTGCACTTGCTTACTCGACCCTCGCAACCCGTAACTCGACACTTCCCACACCTCATGGCTTCCACGCTTCGTTCCAGCGCCCTCGCTACGCGCCTCCTCGACCCGTTCGAGCCGACGGCGGGCGTGCACGGCGACGCCGCCTACCGGCTGCGCGAAGGCAGCCGCCCGTGGCTGATCCCGCTTCTGCTGGGCGTGGCCCTGCTGGCCGTCAGCTTTGTCGGGCTGGCCGTTGATCCGGCGCGCTTTTTCTTTGCCTACCTCGTGGGCTGGATGTTCTGCGTGGCCCTCTCGCTGGGCGGCCTCTTTTTCGTGATGATCCACCACATCACGCGCTCGCACTGGGCCGTCGTGGTGCGGCGCATTGCCGAAGGGCTGGCGATGTCGTTTCCGGCCCTGCTCGTGCTGGGCTTGCCCATCTTTTTCGGGATGCACAGCCTGTTCCACTGGACGCACCACGAACTCTATGACCCGGCGTCCCCGGCCTTCGACCCCATTCTGGCGGGCAAACACACGTTTCTGAACACGCCGTTCTTCATCGTCCGCGTCGTGCTTTACTTCGCCATCTGGTCGTTCCTCGCCTACCGGCTCTGGAAGCTGTCCGTGCAGCAGGACGTGGACCCGACGACTGACATCCCGGCCAAGCAGCGCAAGGTGAGTGCGTGGGGCATTCCCGTGTTCGCCCTCACGACGGCCTTCGCCTCGTTCGACCTGCTGATGTCGCTCGATCCGCACTGGTTCTCGACCATCTTCGGCGTCTACTTCTTCGCTGGCTCGTTCTGGTCGGCCGTCGCCTTTATCGCCTTCACGGGCATTCTGCTCCAGCGCATGGGCGTGCTGCGCGGCGTCGTGACGACGGAGCATTACCACGACCTGGGCAAGTGGATGTTTGCCTTTACCGTGTTCTGGGCCTACATCGCGTTCTCGCAGTACATGCTCATCTGGTACGCCAACC
>CBDUBO010000373.1:0-3337 GCA_965365405.1 uncultured Rhodothermales bacterium
TCCAGCAGCGACTGCTTGGCCGGCACCTCGATCTGGAGGTTGGACGCGATGAAGTGGATGAGGAACGTGGGCGATTCGATGTTCTGAATCGCGTAGGCGGCCTCGCTGGGCAGGTGCGGGCTCAGGTTGACGATCTGGATGGCCAGTTCTTTGATCGAGCGGATGCGCGCCTCGATCTCGACAGGTGCACTCTGGTCGGAAGGTTCGTTGAGGGCCGTGACGCGGGCGCGCAGGTACGGCTGCTGCTGCACGTACTCGTCCACCTCGAAGCGCCGCTTGCCCTGGATGACGATGCTTTTGGAGCCATCGGGCATTTTGATGAGCTTGAGGATGGTGGCGACGGTGCCGTGCGTGTAGAGGTCGTCCAGGCCGGGGTCTTCCACGTCCGCGTCGCGCTGGGCCACGACGCCGATGAGCTTATCGGAGGCAAAGGCGTCTTTGACGAGCTTGAGCGAGGCGTCGCGCCCGACGGTGATGGGCAGCACGACGCCGGGAAAAAGGACGGTGTTGCGCAGCGTCAGGATGGGCAGTTCGACGGGTACGTCGGACTGGCTCATCGCCTGCTCTTCGTCGGGTGTGGGAAGGGGGATGCTCTGCTCCGGGTCGGTATCGGAAAGGAGAAAAGGAAGCATGAGAGAGGTCGTAAAGAGGGAGAAGAGGCCATGCCGCAACGTCAGGCGCGAAGGCCAACGCAGGGCAACGGCCAAGGTGCTGCCTTAATCGCAACGCCCTTGCCAAACCCGTCCGTCTGCCATTGTGACCGGGACGTGCCAGACCCCGCCTGTGTTACCGCAGCACGCGCTGAAGGGCCTCGTCCACCCGCTCGATGCGCGCCGGCTTGGCCAGCACCTCGCTGATGGTTTCGTCTGCCGCGCCGGGCTCGGTGTCGCCGCTGAGCAGGAGGATGGGCAGAAACGGATGGTCACGGCGCAGCCGCCGGGCAAGGGCCCGCCCGTCCATGTCGGGCATCCCGAGGTCGGTGATGACGGCGTCGAAGGATTCCTGGCCGAAGCGTTCGAGTGCCTGGGCACCACCTTCGACAGTGACGACGGTGTGGCCCCGCCGTTCGAGCAGCTTGGCGAGGATGGAACTGACCATCGGCTCGTCGTCCACGACGAGGATGCGCGCCGTCCGGCGTTCGGTTTCCGGTGGCGCCTCGGTGCGGCGGCTTTCCTGGGCGGCGGCAGGCGGCAGCGCGATGTGGAAAACCGACCCGCGCCCTGGCTTCGAGTGCACCGCCATCGAGCCCTCGTGGGCCTGGACGATGCCATACGAAACGGCGAGCCCCATGCCTGTACCCTGCTCGCCCTTGGTGGTGAAGAGCGGCTCGAAGATGCGCGCCATCACGTCGTCCGTCATGCCCGTGCCCGTATCCTCCACGACGACGTTGACGGCGCGCCCGTCGTAATCGCACGCCACGCGCAGCCTTCCGCCCGCGGGCATGGCCTGCACGGCGTTTAGGATGAGGTTGACGAACACCTCGCGCAACTCAGTGCCCGACCCGGCGACGGGCGGCACGGCGGAAAGCTGGCTGTAGAGTTCGATCTGGATGCCCTTGCGGCGCGGTTCATTGTACCAGTAGGGCCGCGTGAGCGCGAGCGATTCGCCCAACAGTTCGCGCAAGTCGAGTTGCTCGTAATCCGTCTGCTTCTCATGGCGGATGAAGCGCTGGATTTTGCCCACGATGTCGGCCCCATCGAGCACGGCGCGCCGCACGGTGTCGAGGTGGCTGCGGAAGGGGGCGGCTCCGGGAAGGGTGCTCGCGTTCTCCATCAGCCACTCCACGTTGCCGAGCATCCCGCTGAGCAGGTTGTTGAAGTTGTGCGCGATACCCATCGTCATGCGCCCGATGGCCTCGAGGCGGTGGCGGCGCGTCTGCGCGATCATCCACGTCGTCGGCTCGGCCAGCACCTCACCCGTCACCGAGACGGCCACGACGGGTGGGGGCGTGCCCATGCCGAAAACAGGCGCGAAGTTGAGCAGCACGGGCGTGGGCTCGTCGCGTTCGGGCAGCCCAGCGCTGAGCACCTGGTGCGTGAGCAGGATGCCTTTGCCGGCTTCGAGGACGAACTGTTCGGCCGCGCGCTGGTCTTCAGGTACCAGGCGCAGCCACGGTTCGGGCTGATCGCCGAAGAACTGCGCCCAGGCGGCATCGCGGTGGCTGACCCGACCGTCGGGTGCAAACGATGCCACCAGCAGCACGGACTCGACCACGCTTGCGCCGGAGCCGGGGTGGAGGGGTTCCACGAAGGGCAGGGGAAAAAGCGGGCGGACGGGGAAGCACGACAGGGGTGGCGCGTATCTTCCGCGCCCCTCCTCTCACGCACCCTCAAGATACGAAATACGCCATGTGGGCAGAAAGCGTGCTCGACACGGTCGGGCAGACGCCGCTCGTGCGCCTCAACAAGGTGGCTGCGCACCTGCCGGTAACCGTGTTGGCCAAGCTCGAATACTTCAACCCGGGCGCTTCGGTCAAAGACCGCATCGGTGTGGCCATGATCGAGGCGGCCGAACGCGACGGCACGCTCCAGCCCGGCGGCACCATCGTCGAGGGGACGAGCGGCAACACGGGCGCGGGCCTGGCGCTGGCCGCCATTGCGCGCGGCTACCGCTGCATCTTCACCACGACGGACAAGCAGAGCCAGGAAAAGCTGGACGTGCTGCGCGCGTTGGGTGCAGAAGTCATCGTGTGCCCCACGCACGTCGCCCCGGACGATCCCCGCTCCTACTACAGCGTCGCCCGCCGCCTGGCCTCCGAAATTCCCAACAGCGTTTACCTCAACCAGTACGACAACCCGGCCAACGCCCAGGCGCACTACCAGACGACGGGCCCCGAACTGTGGGTGCAGACCGAAGGGCGCATCACGCACTACATCGCGGGTGCGGGCACGGGCGGCACCATCAGCGGCACCGGGCGCTACCTCAAAGAGCAGAAAGCGGACGTGCAGGTCGTGGGCGTCGATCCGTACGGGTCGGTGTACTACAAATACTGGCACACCCGCGAGTTTGACGAGAAGGAAATCTACCCGTACCTCATCGAGGGCGTGGGGGAGGACATCCTCGCCGAGAACATGGACTTCGACGTGGTGGATGGCTACGTGCAGGTGGACGACAAGACGGCCATGCAGATGACGCGGCGGCTGGCACGTGAAGAGGGCCTGTTCGCCGGGCAGTCCAGCGGTATGGCCGTCGCGGGCGCGCTCCAGTGGCTCGAAGCGCACCGGGATCGCCTCACGCCCGAAAGCGTCGTCGTGGTGCTGCTGCCGGATTCGGGCTTTCGCTACCTCTCCAAAACCTACAACGACGCCTGGATGCAGGGGCACGGCTTTCTCGAAAG
>CBDUBO010000374.1:0-3335 GCA_965365405.1 uncultured Rhodothermales bacterium
CGAGCGCGCTGCCGATGTCGATGATCTTGTGGTCGGCCTCGATGTCCGGGTACTCTTTTGCGACCTCGTTGAACACCTGGTGGAAGAGGCCATCGGCCTGCTTCATGATGTTGTCCTTGGTCATGCACGTCACCTTTTTGCGCCCGTAGAGGCAGGCGTACTCGAAGGCGTAGCGCACGATGCGCTCGCTTCCGGGCCGCGAGATGAGCTTGAGCGACTGGACGACCTCTTCGGTCTGCTGGTATTCGATGCCCGCATACAGGTCCTCCTCGTTCTCGCGCACGATCACGATGTCGAGCATCGGGTAGGGCGTCTGCACGAACGGCGCGTAGGCCTTGACGGGGCGCACGTTGGCGAACATCGAGAGGCTTTTGCGCAGCGTCACGTTGAGGCTTTTGTAGCCCCCGCCCTGCGGCGTCGTGATGGGCGCTTTGAGCAGCACCTTGGTGCGGCGCAGGCTCTCCCACGCCTCTTCGGGGATGCCGCTCTTGCCGCCGGCGAGGTACACCTTCTCGCCCACCTCGATGGTGTCGTAGCGGAGGCGGGCCCCGGCGGCGTCGAGAATGCGCAGCGTGGCTTCCATGATCTCGGGGCCGATGCCGTCGCCGTGGGCAACGGTGACTTCGCGGAGGCTGGACATAGTGGGCAGCAGGTCTGTTGGGCGGAATAGCGGGCAGGACGGGCAAAATAAACGCCCCCCGGCAGCTTGCCTGACACTTCTCGGTGAAGAGGTGCAGGCGCGGGCCGGGCCATGCCTTCAACCTTTGGCCTCTCCTTCCGTACTATCTGTCCCAATCCCCCCGGGTTCATGGAACGTCCTCCGACCCTACTCCCCGATCCGCACGCGCTCGAACGCGAGGTGTCGCAGCTGCGCCGCGCCGTGGACGAGCTGTCCATCCTCAACGACCTCGCGTGGGCCGTGGGGGCGGCCCATCACCCGGACGCCGTTATCCACACGCTCGTCAAGCAGTCCATCCGCGCCATCGGGGCCGAGCAAGGCGTCGTGTCCCTCTTCGACGCCTCCCCGGACAGCGCGGCGCACACGCTCATCCGCCGGGCGGCGGACGCGGGCGCGCACGACCCGCTGCGGCTCAACCCGGTGCTGCTGGGCTGGATACTCAAGCACCGCGCACCGCTGCTCGCCAACAACCTGGCCGCAGATCCGCGCTTTGCAACCCTACCGCTGCCCGACGGCATTCATTCGCTGCTGTGCGTGCCCCTGCTGGTGCGGGGCCACATGATTGGCGTGCTGGCCCTGTTCAACAAGCAGGGCGGTACCCCCTTCACCGCCGACGACCAGCGCCTGCTGAGCATCATCGCCGGGCAGTCCGCCCAGGCGATCGAGAACGCGCGGCTGCTGGAGGAGGAGCGCACGCTTGTCCGGATGCAGGAGGAGGTGGAGGTGGCGCGCCAGATTCAGACGCGGCTGCTGCCCACGCGCCCACCTGTGGTGGCGGGTTACGCCTTCGCCGGGCGCACCCGTCCGGCCGAGGAGGTGGGCGGCGACTACTTCGACTTCATCCCGCTGCCGCAGCATCGGATGGGCGTTTGTGTGGGGGACGTATCGGGCAAGGGGTTGCCAGCGGCGCTTCTCATGGCGGGCGTGCAGGCCACGCTGCGCGCCCTCGCACCCACGGTAAGCCCGCCCGACGCCTGCCTCACGCGGGCCAACGAACTGCTCCACGCGAGCACCGCGCCTGACCGCTTCGTCACGCTTTTCTACGGCGTGCTCGACGCCGAGCGGCACCTCTTTACCTACGCCAACGCCGGCCACAACCGGCCCTATCTCCTGCGCCCCGGCGCAGAACCGCGTGTGCTGCGCGAAGGCGGCCTGATGCTGGGGGGCATCGCCCGCGTCGCCTACACCGCCGCAACGCTCGCCCTCGAACCGGGCGACACCGTCGTGATCTTTTCCGACGGTATCGTGGAGGCGATGAACGCGCAGCGCGAAGATTTCGGCGAAGCGCGCCTCTACAGCTTGCTGGCGGAATACGGCACGAACACGCCCGCCGATGCCCTCGCCGCCCGCATCGAGGCGGCAGCCCTGGCCCACACTGCCGGCGCCCCGCAGGCCGACGACCTCACCGTGCTCGTGCTCCAGCGCACCTGAGCGGCCATCCGGGCCGCCACGGGGCGGCGTATCTCTCGCCCCGTTTCGCTATACTGCGCAACAGTCCCCCCGGGCGCAGCGGCTTTTTCTGTTATCCCTCTGCCGCCGCGCGTGCGCCCGCAACGTTGACGCGCCATGAACGCTGCCCCCTCCGACCCGCCGGCGGACACCGCCCTTCGAGATCCGCATGGACTCAGCGGGCGCAGCGTGGCGCACTACGCCGTGGGTCCGGTGCTGGGCGGTGGCGGCATGGGCATCGTCTATGCCGCCGAGGACACGCGGCTGCACCGCACCGTCGCGCTCAAGTTTCTGCCGCCCGCGCTGAGCCGCGACGAAGAGGCCAAGCGGCGCTTCGTGGCCGAGGCGCAGGCCGCCTCCGCCCTCGACCATCCCAACATCTGCACCATCCACGAGATCGGCGAAACCGACGACGGGCGGCTGTTCATCGCGATGGCGCACTACAGCGGCCAGACGCTCAAAGCGGTGCTCGCGCAGGGCGCGCTGCCCGTCGAAACGGCCCTCAGCTATGCCGTCCAGCTTGCCCGCGCCCTCGACAAAGCCCACGCCGCCGGCATCGTACACCGCGACATCAAGCCGGCCAACGTGATGGTGACCGCGGACGGCGTGGTGAAGCTGCTCGATTTCGGGCTGGCCAAGGTGCATAGCCTCCAGCTCACGCAGGTGGGCACGACGATGGGGACGGTGGCCTACATGAGCCCCGAGCAGGCGCGTGGCGAGGAGGTGGATGGACGCAGCGACCTCTGGTCCCTTGGCGTCGTGCTTTACGAAATGCTGACGGGGACGCTGCCGTTCAAGGGGGCGTACGAGCAGGCCACCATCTACAACATCCTCACCGAAGCGCCGCCCCCACTGTCCAGCTACGCGCCCGGCGTACCGTTCGGAGTGGAGGGTGTGGTGGGGCGGTGCCTGGAAAAAACCCGCGAAGCACGCTACGCCACGGCCGCCGACCTGGTGCGCGACCTGGAAGCGATGCAGCAACCGGATCCCGTCGCGCGGCCCCAGCCCGCCCGGCTGCGCCTCCGCCTGAGCGCGCCAGGCAGCATCGTGGCCGGGCTGGTGCTGCTGATCGCGCTCCTTTTCGCTTATTTCGCTTTCCGCGACGCCGCTCCGCCGGTGGACGCGGCCCGCAATGCCGACCTCGTCCACGTAGCCGTGCTGCCCTTCGACGACGTGGCCGACGACAGCGCCAACCGGGCCTTCATCG
>CBDUBO010000375.1:0-3331 GCA_965365405.1 uncultured Rhodothermales bacterium
CGCGGCCCGCATGGTTTCGCGCAGCGTGGGTTTTCGCGCCGCGCCGAGCTCGTTCGACACAGTCACGACTGTGGGCAGCTCGGCTTCGAGGGTCTCGAAGCCGTCCGACAGAACGCGTTCGACTCGGGCGCGCCCCCTGCGGAGGGCACGGTTTGAAAAAGGCCCTCACGGCTCTGCTCATGGCTTTCATGCTGGTGGTGCCGGCGGGGGCGCAGGTGCGGCCCGATTCCGTGCTCCGCGCGCCGCGCACGGCCCCGGCGGACGTGATGGAGCAGGCCCGCGCCGAAGCGGCGTTCAGGTACCGGGAAGAGGCCCGCGCGCCGGAAGGGGAGAGCCTGTGGAGCCGCGTCTTACGGGCCCTCGACACCCTCTTCAACGCGGCCACGCATCCCAACGCACGCCCTTTCCACTACGCGCTGCTCGTGGCCTTCGTGCTGTGGCTCGTCGTGCGCGTGGCGCGCATGGAGCCGGGCGGCGCGTTCCGCCGCGCGCCCGCGCGGGTGGACGTAGGCGGCGCGATGCCCGACCGCCTGGGTCGGCGCGACTACCTGGCCGAGGCGCGGCAGGCGCGCGCAGGCGGCGACCTTCGCCTGTCTGTGCGCTTTCTCTTTCTGCACGTGCTGCAACGTCTGGCCGATGCCGGGCGCATCACGTACCGGCCCGAAAAAACCAACCGCGCCTATCTCGCCGAGGCCGGGCCGCAGCTGAGGCCGCTGCTGGCTCCGTTTGCCCTTGCCTTTGAACAGGCGTGGTACGGGGGGCTCACGCCCGGCCCTTCCGATGTAGACCGGCTCGAAGCCACCCTCGCGGAGTTCGACGCGCACCTGCGCCCCGGCCATGCGGGGTGAAGGGAAATACTGGCTCACCCTGGCGCTCGTCGTCCTCGCCCTGATGGCGTACGAAGTGCTGCGGCCCCGCCCGCTCGACTGGACGCCCTCGCTTGCCCCCGGCGATACCCGCCCCTACGGCGCAGAGGTGCTGCACCGCCTGCTGCCCGGACTGACGCAGGGTCCGGTGCGCACCGCCGCGAGTCCGCTCAGGACGCTGCTCGAAGGCAGCAGCGCTCCGCAAACGCTTTTCGTACTTGCCGACGAAGCCGAAATATCGCCGTTCGACGCGGAGCGGCTGCTGGCCTACGCCGAGCGCGGGGGCACCGTGCTGATCGCCGCGCACCGACTTTCCTCTGCCCTCGACGACACGTTGGGGCTGAACACGTGGGGCGGGGTAGTAGATGCGCTGGGCAACCCGTTTATCGAGCAACTCGACACGCTGGATCTCCAATTCCTGGCTCCTGGTCTGGGTGGCCCGTTGCGCGTCTCCGAAGCACTCGCCCCGGCCCGGATGCGCGTGGCCCCGGAAGACACGACGCGCTGGACAGACGAGGTGTACGCCGCGGCGCGGCTGAGCCGCGAGGGCGACAGTCTGCCGGCCTACACCGTGCTGCGGTTGACGCGGGGAGAGGGCGTGCTCGTCCTCACCAACGCGCCCCTCCTGCTGTCCAACTTCGCGCTGCTCAATGGCGAAGGGCAGGCGTTTGCCGAACGGTTGTTCGCGTACGTGCCCACCGGGGGGCTGGTATGGTGGCGGCGCGGGGCGGGCGAAGCGTCCACGCCGCTGCGCTACGTCTTGCAGCAGCCCGCGCTGCGTCTGGCACTGTGGGCGGCCCTCGCCGCCGTGGGGCTGTTCATGCTGCGGGCGGCGCGGCGGCGCGAGCGGCCCGTCCCCACGGTAGCGCCGCCGCGCAACGACACTGTGGACTTCGCCCGCACCATCGGGCTGCTCTTCTACAACAGGGGTGACCACGCCAACCTCGCCGCCAAGGTGCGACACCAGTTCTACGCCCACGTGCGCGACGCGCTCGGCATCACGACGGTGCCCGGCAGCGCCGATTTTGCGGCCCGCGTGGCGCAGCGCGCGGGCGTGCCGCTCGCAGAAGTCGAAGCGCTTCTCGCTCTGTTGGACGCCTCGGAGCGCGCGCCCACCGTGACGCAGCAGCAACTGCTGGCGCTGGGCCGCGCCGCCAATCACTTCTACCGCGCCAGCACGCGCACCCATCCCGTCTCCGCATGAACCCACCCGCTCCCGATTTCAACCGCGTCCGCGACGTGGCCGACGCCGTTCGCAACCAGATTGCCCGCGTGCTCGTGGGCCAGGAGCAGCGCGTGACGTTGCTGCTGGCGGCCCTTCTTGCCGACGGCCACGTGCTGCTCGAAGGCGTGCCCGGCGTAGCCAAAACGCTTACGGCGCGCCTGCTGGCCCGCACGCTCCGCGTGGACTTCGCCCGCATCCAGTTCACCCCCGACCTCATGCCCGCCGACGTGCTCGGCACCTCCATTTTCGACCCGCGCACGACGGCGTTCTCGTTTCGCAAAGGCCCCGTCTTCGCCAACCTCGTCCTCATCGATGAGATCAACCGGGCACCGGCCAAGACGCAGGCCGCACTTTTCGAGGTGATGGAAGAACGCCAGGTGACGGCCGACGGCGAGACGCACCCGCTCGGGCCGCCCTTCATGGTCATCGCCACCCAGAACCCCATCGAGCACGAGGGCACGTACCGGCTGCCCGAAGCCCAACTCGACCGCTTCCTGTTCAAGATCGAGGTGGGCTACCCCACGCTCGACGAGGAAACGGGCATCCTGGAAAAGCTCTCCGGCAGTGCGCCGCAGGAGCGCGTGGACGCCGTCGAAGCCGTTCTCGACGCGGGCGAGCTGGAGGCTCTACGGGCCCTCGTGCGGCAGGTGCACGTCGAGCCGCCGCTGCTGCGTTACGTCGCCACCGCCGTCCACACCACGCGCAACCACCCGATGCTGTCGCTCGGCGCGTCGCCGCGTGCCTCGCTGAGCATCGTGGCCGCCGCCCGCGCCCTTGCCGTGCTCTCCGGGCGCGACTTCGTGACGCCGGAGGATTTGCAGGAGGTGGCCTACCCGGTGCTGCGCCACCGCATCCAGCTTACGCCCGAACAGGAGATGGAGGGCGTCCGCCCCGATGAGGCCGTGCGCAACGTGCTCGACCGCATCGAGGTGCCGCGCTGAAGGAGGGGAGAGGTCAAGGGTCAATGGGCAACGGAGAAGCCGTAAGGGCGCACCACGGTGCGCCCGGCTCTCCACCGCGCCCTCCGCGCCGTGCACCCTTTGCAATTCCAGTGGTCATTGCCCATTGCCCATTCACCGCGCCCTTCCAAGATTCTGCCAAGTGGGGACGAGGAGATTGCACCGGCGCTTGCGTGCAGCGTACCTTCTGCGTCCCGGTTTCGGAGGGGTGCCAGAGCGGTTGAATGGGCCGGTCTCGAAAACCGGAGTACCCTCCGGGGTACCGTGGGTTCGAATCCCAC
>CBDUBO010000376.1:0-3330 GCA_965365405.1 uncultured Rhodothermales bacterium
TTGCCGAATTGCCCGTTGCCGAATTGCCCCATCCCTCCGTGACCACCGACGCCGACCGCTACGCCCGCCGCCGCCACGCGCTGCTCAGCATGCTGCGCGAGAAGGGCATCCGCGACGAGGCGGTGCTGGAAGCCCTCGGCCGCGTGCCGCGCCACCTCTTCGTGGACACCGCGCTGCGCCCCCGCGCCTACCGCGACGAGGCCCTCCCCATCGGGTTGGGGCAGACCATCTCGCAGCCTTTCACCGTGGCCTACCAGACCGTCCAGGTGGATCCGAAGCCGGGCGAGAAGGTGCTGGAGGTGGGCACCGGCAGCGGCTTCCAGGCCGCCGTGCTGTGCGAACTGGGCGCACGCGTCTTTTCCATCGAGCGGCACGCGCCCCTGCTCGACCGCACCACCGAGCTGCTGAAGGTGCTGGGCTACCGCATAGAAGCCCGCCACGGCGACGGCACGCTGGGCTGGCCTGAAAAGGCCCCGTTCGACGCCATCCTCGTCACAGCCGGTGGGCCGGACGTGCCGCGCCCCCTGCTCGAACAACTCGCCGTCGGCGGACGCCTCATCATCCCCGTCGGCCCACCCGATAAGCAGGTGATGACGCGCATCGTGCGCCTGAGCAGCGACCGCTATGAGCGCGCCGAACTGGACGTGTTCCGCTTCGTCCCCCTCATCGGCGAAGGATGAGTACACGCCGGGCGGCTTTTACAGCGCTCGCCGTGGCCTCGGCCTGCTGGGGGCTGTCGTTTCCCTTCGGCAAGCTGGCCTTGGCCGAGCTGACCCCCACGCAGGTCGTTTTTCTGCGCTTCGTATTGGGTTCGGCCTGCTTTGCCTTCCTCGCTTACCGCAAAAGGCTGGCGCTGCCCCGGCGCGGCGAGTGGCTGCCGCTCGTGTGGACGGGTTTTCTGATGGTGCCTGCGGTCTTTTTCCTCCAGTTCGAGGGACTCGACCGTACCAGCGTTACACGCGCCGCACTCATCGTAGGCGCGTTTCCCGTCCTGATGGCCGTGTGGTCGGTGTGGAAGGGCGGCGAAAGGTTGTCTCGGCTGGGCTGGGGGGCCGTAGCCGCCTCCACGCTGGGCGTCGCGCTCACCGTAGGCGCGCCGGGCCGGAGCGGCCATCTCACGGGCGACCTGCTCGTGCTGGGCTCGATGGTGATGGCCGTGTGGTGGGTGGTGGCCACGCGCCGCCTCATGGAGCGCCGCAGCGCCCTGCTCGTCACGCTCTGGAGCGCCCTTTTCGGCACCCTTCTGCACGGCGTGCTCATGCTGCTGCTCGACGGCCTCCCATCGCTCGACCTCGAACCGGTGACCTGGGCCGCGCTCGTCGCGCTCGGGCTGGTCTGCACCGCCGTCAGCTACGGGCTGTGGAACTGGGGGCAACGCTTCGTGCCCGCCTCTACCGCTGGCGTCTTTGTGAACCTAGAGCCGCTTGTCGGGGCCTTTGCCGGTATTCTCTTTTTTGGCGATCCGGTAGGCTGGGGCACGTATGCAGGCGGCACGCTCATCGTCGCCTCGGCCTTCGTAATCGCACGCACGCACTGAGGTGCGTCTTCGCGCGCGGGCGCGGCTATATTTTGCGCTACGCTTGCCCGCCGTATCCATGTTCACGGTCTACCTCGTCGCGCTGCTCGTAGGCGGCTTTTTCGTCGCCCTCTCCCTTTTCGGCGGCGATGGGGACGCAGACGGCGACGCGCACGTTGACCTGAGCGGACACGACACCGACCTGAGCGGGCACAACGGAGGGCACGCGCCGGGCGCGGGGGCAGGTTTCGTGGATCTGCTTTCGGTCCGCACGCTTTTTCTCTTTGCCGCCTTTTTCGGGCTCACGGGCGTGCTCTTTTCGTGGCAGGACGCGGGCGAGCCGTACACGGCGCTTGTCTCTACCCTGCTCGGCCTGGTGGCCGGACTCGGCGGCTCGTACGTCATCAAGCGCGTGGCCCGGGCGCACGTGTCGAGTAGCGTCACCGCGGACGATCTGCGGGGCAAGACGGCCAGGGTGCAATTGCCCTTCGAGCCGGGCGAACGGGGCACCATCGACGTGGTGGTCAAGGGCAGCCGGATGCGCGTCACCGCCCGCTCGTTCGACAGCAGCGAGGGCGCGTTTGCACCGGGCGACGAGGTGGTGATCGTGGAGATGGAAGGCCGCGAGGCGCGCGTGGTGCGGCCGGGCGGCGCGCTCCCCCCCTTCGGCGCGGGCCGCTGATGGAGACGCCGGAAGCCACCCGTTGCCCGTCGTGCGCAACGCCCTTCCGCGGACTGTACTGCCACGTCTGCGGTGAGAAAAAGCTGACGCGCGAGGATCGTACCGTGCGCCACTTCCTGGCCGACGCCGTGGGCACGCTCACCAACCTCGACGGCACCTTCTGGCGCACGTTCAAGCTGCTGCTTCTCAAACCGGGCGCGCTTACGGCAGCGTACGTGCGCGGCGAACGCCGCCCCTACCTGTCGCCTTTCAAGGTGTTCGTGCTGTGCAACCTGGTATACTTTTTCGTGCAGCCTTTTACCGGCTACACGGGCTTCGTCACAGACCTCTACTCGCAGCGCCTGCGCCAGCCTTACAGCGAAGCAGCCGGCATTGAAGCACACGTACAGCAGCGTCTCGGGGCAGCTACGCTTACGCCCGAGGGGTACGCGGCGCGATACGCCCGCTACGCCGAACGCTTCGACGCACGCAGCAGCGCTTATGCACGTTCGCTAATTCTCCTGCTGATTCCGCTCGTGGCCCTCGGTCTGCTCGCGGTTCTGCCGCGCCACCTCTTCGCCGACCACGTCGTTTTTGCGACGCACCTGCTGGCCTGGCTGTTTTTCGTCTGTATGTCGGCCTTCCTGCTTTTCTACAGCGCCGTTCTCGACCCGCTCGTAGATGCATACCTGCCTCCCAAGCTGGCGCATGCCCTCAGCGAGGGGGGCACGATGCTGCTGTTCGTGCCCTATCTGTACCTGGCCCTGCGCAGGGCCTACCAGCTCACCCGGACAGGAGCGGCCTGGCGAACCATCGCATTTATGGCACCCCCGCTGCTGTTCGTGCCAGGCCTCGTGCTCATCATTCTCTATCTCTACCGCTTTCTGCTGTTCTGGCTCACCTTCTGGACGACGCCCGTGCCGGGCGCGTAAGCTTGCGCAACTGAGTGCGCCTCCTGCCGTTGCTGAATGCGGCGGCGCGTCTATTCCAGCAGCGACCCGCCCCCGCTTCGCCTTCCGCGTTCCAACCTCCCCACTTTTCCCATCATGGACGCCATTACCATCGCCGTAATCCTAATCGTCGCCATCCTCGTGATCCTGGGCATCATCCGGGCGAACCTGAAAATCTGCCAGCCCAACGAGGTGCTCATCTT
>CBDUBO010000377.1:0-3327 GCA_965365405.1 uncultured Rhodothermales bacterium
GGTACGAGAGCACGTCGAGGCCGAGCGAGCCGACGAGGTTGGGCGCGAAGGCCGGCCCCGTCAGGTCGATGGAGCCGTCGAGCGTGCCGTCGAGGCCCTTGAAACCGAAGATGTCGGCGATGGCCCCGATGCGGAAGCCTTCGATGCTCATCAGCAGGCTCTGCGTGCCGCGCGGGTCCACGACGCCGTCGATGACGATCTGTTGGTCGCCCGTGGTGAGGAGAAAGCCGTTGATCTCGTAGCGGTCGCCGTAGTTGATGGTGGCAGGCTGGAGCAGCTGCCAGCGGTCTTCGTCGAAGCGGAAGCGCAGCGAGTCCACCACGATGGTGTTGGCCTCCGGCCGCAGGTCGAGCTTGCCGCCCAGGCGCGCGTCGCGGCGGTCGTCGGCGTCGAGGCTGACGAAGAAGACGAGTTCGTCGTTTTCGTAGCGCGCCTCCAGGTCGGTGTTGCGCAGGTTGAGGTTGGGCACGGAGAAGTACGACAGGTTGCCGTTGACTTCGCCCAGCGTCAGTTCGCGCTGCGCGTTGAACTCGCCTACCGCCGACATATCCAGCCCGGCCATGCGCAGGTCGTTGTACACCAGGCTGCGCAGCTCCACGCTGGCCTGCACGCTGAGGCTTCCAGGCCGCCCGAACACGCGGGCCTCCAGCCGCCCCTGGTCGGCGGCAATCAGGTCGGCGGCGAGGAAGGGGCGCAGCGGGGCCAGTTCGATGAGGGTGGCGTCGAGCCGGAAGTCGGACGGCGCGCGGAGCGTGTCGAACAGGGCAATCTGGCCGCCGCCAGTGGCCTCGGCCACGTTGGAAACGAGCCCGAGCGTGTCCACGCGCAGCACGCCTTCGGCCAGGTGCAGGCGCGTGTTGAACGTGTCGATCTCGACCGTCTGGAAGCGCGACGAATCAGCCCAGACATTGGCGTCGAGGGTCATCGTCTGGGGCTCGAAGCCCGCGCCTTCGACGGTGAAGCCGAGCGAGGCCACGGCGTCGAGCGTGTCGTTGCCGGCAAACGCAGCGGCGTTGACGTTGGTAAACAGGCCGGAAGCCTGGTACGTGGGCATGGGGTCGAAAAAGCGGCCCTCGGCGTCCAGCCGCGCGCGTCCACTGAGCAGATCGAAGTCGGCGTTGAGGCGGGCCTGGCCGCCATCCAGCCGGGCGTCGAGCGAGCCGTTTTCGATGTGCCCGTTGTTGACGCGCGAGCGGGCCACGTCCACGTTGAGCGTGAGCGCCATCGTTTCCGGGTCTATGCCGGTGCCGCTGAGCGTGAGCGCGCCGTTGAGGTTGGTGGCGAGGGCCGGGTTGCCCGTGAAGGCCCCCACGTCCACGCCGCCGAAGCGCCCCTCGTCCACGCGGTAGGTGGGCACCTCGTCGAAGGGGCGGGCGGCCCCCTGAAGCCGCGTCTCGCCGCCGGGCACGTCCAGACCCAGCCGGTAGGCCAGGTCTCCGCGCTCCAGGTTGGCGGTGAGAAAAGCAGCCTCGATATCCTGGCTGTTGACGCGCGAGCCGTCCAGGTCGAGGCGCGCTTCGAGCGTCATTCTTTCGGGCTCGAAGCCGCGCCCGGTGAGGGCGAGGGTGCCGTTGAGGTCGGTGGAAAGGTCTGGGTTCTGCGTGAGCCGCCCCAGTTCGACGTTTCGGAAGCGCCCGTCGCGGATCTGGTAGGAGGGGACGGCGGCAAAGGGACGCGCCGTGGCGGCAAACTGGACGCTGCCGCCTTCCAGGTCGGCGCGCACGCGGGTGGCAAGCTGCCCGGAGCGCATCGTCGCGTCTACGTCGGCGTTTTCGACGACGTAGGGCCCGTACGCGGTTCGGTCGAGGGCGATGTCGGCGTCGAGGCGGAGCGTGTTCGGGTCGGTGCCGGCCCCGCGCAGGCTGAACGTCGCGTTGACCCGGCTGTACGTGGTGTCGCCGGCAAGCGCGGCCACGTCCAGCCCCTCGATGCGGCCCTGGGTGACGCGGTAGGTGAGCGTTTCGCCAAACGTCGCTTCGCCGCGCGCGGTGATGAGGCCTTCGGGCAGCATCACGCGGGCGCTGGCGTCGAGGTCGCCGCCGGCCAGCCGGGCCGTCACGAGCGCGTCGCTGATCTGGTATTCGTTGATGCGCGAGGGGCGCAGGTCGAGGCGCGCCTCCAGGTCTGCCGTCTGCGGGTCGAAGCCTGCGCCTTCGAGGCGGAGCGTGCCGGCGAGGTTGCTCGACTGCGTGCCGCCTTCGCTGAAGCGCGCCACGTCCACGTTGGAAAAGGTGCCGCCCAGGTTGTAGGTAGGCACGTCGAGGAAAGGCCGGATATCGCCCTGCACGCGCACGTTTGCACCGCGCAGCCCTGTGCGCAGGTCGATTTGCCCCCGCCCGGCCTGGAAGCGCGCTTCGAGCGAAGTCGGGTCGAGGGTGAAGTCGCCGAAGCGCGTGCCGGTGGCCGTAGCCGTGGCCGTCCCGGAAAGCGTTTCGAGCGCCGCCCCGCGCAGGTCGGCGCTGAACGTGGCGTTGATGGTCGTGGCCTCGGCGGCGGCGGCTTCACCTGGCGGGCTGAAAAAGGCCGGGTCGAGGTTTTGCACCTGCCCGCTGAGTCTGTATTCCACCGGCCCATCCGTGGCAGGCGTGAACGCCCCTTCGACGGCCAGCGTCGCGCCGTCCGAGAGGGTGCCGTCCACGTCGAGGTTGAGCAGGCGCTGGTCGCCCGTCACCGTGGCGTCCAGGCGGACGCTGTTCTGCGGGTCGAGGTTGGTGAAGGGGGCCAGGTCCTGGAACGAGAGCGGGTGGGCGGCCAGGGTGAACCGGATGTCGCTCACGTCGCTGCTGGTGCTGTCGGGCAGACGCAGCCGCCCGGCGGCAGCCACGTTGGAGTGCGTCGAGGCCAGGCGCAGGTTCTCGACGGTGAGGATGCCGTCTTCCAGGGCCGCGCCCGTGCGGAACGTGCCCTCGCCAGCCCCGGCGGGCAGTTCGTAGGCGAAACGCAGCGAGTCGAGGTTGAAAGCGACGGACTCGGTGAGCAGCAGGTCGTGCAGGTCGCCGCGGAGGCTGCGAACGTGGAAGGTAGAGTCGCGTGCGGGGTTGTAGAAGACGATGTCGGCGCGGGTGCGGCGCACGGCCAGCTCGTCCACCTGGATTCTGAGGCCGCCTTTGGTGGTGTCCACCACGGCAAGGGTGTCGGGCAGGAAGGGGATCGAGATGTCGAACACGCCGTCGGGGCCTTCCTGCACGTTGAGGTACGCGCCGGCCAGGTAGCCGCTGCGCAGGTGGAGCCGCTTGCCCGCGATGGCAGCCAGGTTGTAGCGCGCTTCGAGCGTGTCGATGATGGCCATCGGCGTGCCGTCCTCGCGCGTCAGGCGCACGTCGTAGA
>CBDUBO010000378.1:0-3327 GCA_965365405.1 uncultured Rhodothermales bacterium
CGCGCACGAGCGCGGCCTCCGCGTCATCATCGACGGCGTGTTCAACCACACCGGGCGCGACTTCTTCGCGTTTGATGACCTGCGCCAGAAAGGAGCCGCTTCGGCCTACAAAGACTGGTACATCGTCGAAAGCTTCGACGACCCGGCCACAGAGGAAAACGAGTTCAAATACAAAGGCTGGTGGGGCGTCCAAACCCTCCCCGAATTCGCCGACAACGCCGACACGACCGACCTGCACCCCGGCCCCAAGCAGTACGTGATGGACGCGACGGCCCGCTGGATGGACCCCAACGGCGACGGCAACCCCGCCGACGGCATAGATGGCTGGCGGCTCGACGTGGCCGAGGAAGTGCCCGTGGGCTTCTGGCGCGACTGGAACGCGCACGTCCGCCAGATCAACCCCGAAGCCTACACCGTCGCCGAAATCTGGCTCGACGCTGCCCATTACCTGGCCGAAGGCGGCTTCTCGGCCACGATGAACTACTTCGGCTTCGCCTTTCCCGTCAAAGGTTTTCTGGTGGACGGCACGTTTCCGGCCCAGGCCTTTGCCGACACGCTCGACGCGCGCCGCCAGCGCTACCCCCAGCCCGTGCAGTACGCGATGCAAAACCTGATGGACTCGCACGACACCGACCGGCTGGCCTCGATGATCGTCAACGCCGGACGCAGAGGCTACGAGTCGCCCGACCGCTTCGACTACGACTGGGGAAACCGCGTCAGCCCGCGCAGCGACAGCGGCTACCGCGTGCGCGCCCCCAACGCCCGCGAGCGCGAAATCCAGCGTATGGTCGTGCTCATGCAGATGACCTACGTGGGCGCGCCCATGATTTACTACGGCAGCGAGGTGGGCATGTGGGGGGGCGACGACCCCGACGACCGCAAGCCGATGCTCTGGGGCGACCTCAGCTACGACGCCGAGCGCCTCAACCCGCGTGGCGGCAGCCTGCGCAACGACGCCGTGCGCGTGGACAGCTCCCTGCTCGACTTCTACAAAGACGCCATCGCGCTGCGCAACCGCAACGAGGTGTTCCGGCGCGGTGACTACGAAACGCTCCACGCCGACAGCGACCTCAAGCTGTTCGCCTTTCAGCGTACGCTGGGCAGCGCCCGCGCCGTCGTCGTCTTCAATCGGTCGGACGAGGCCCACAGCGTCCGCATCCCCATTCCCGGCGGACCTGGTAGCGCCCCCTTCGACGTGCAGTTCGCCACGACCGACGGCCCGCACCGCGTCCAGCAGGACGATACCGCGCTCCTCGTCGAAATCCCCGCCCGTACTGCCCTCGTGCTCCAGCCATGACGGATTTCAGATTTGGGATTTCGGATTTGGGACGGCGGACGGGGCGAAGCCCGGGCGCGTGGCGAGCGCTGCGCGGCGGGTGGAAAACGTGGAGCGCAGGCGCTGCAATGGCCCTGCTCGCGCTCTTTGCCGGCAGCGCCGCCGCGCAGCCCGTCACCGAAGCGTCGCGGCGACTGGGCTACGCGCACGCGCGCGACACCACGTGGTTCGTCTTCGACGCCGGGATGTACGGCGTCGCGCCCCAGCGCGTCGTCGTCACGGGCGCGTTTCGGGGGTGGAATCAGGACATGAACAGCCCGGTGTGGCAGCTCCAATCGCTGTCGTCCATGCAGGGCGTGTGGCTGCTGCCGGTGCCCAATACGGGCTACGGGGTCGTCGCTCCGGCCACACCCTTCAAGTTCAGGATAGACGATGGCGCGTGGCTCGACCCGCCTGCCGGGGCTGAAAACGCCGCCGGGGGCAACCTCGTCTTTCTGCACGACGTGACGCCCGTGAAGCTCTATGCCGAACTGCGCGCTTCCACCGCCGTCTGGCTGAGGCTGAATGCCGACGCCCTCGCCAATCCGTTTGCGCCCGATGCCTACGAACTGGTAGACGCGCAGGGCCGCCGCATTCCCATCGCCCGGGTGTTACCTTACGATGCGGACGAACGCATCCTCGTGCCCGCTGAAACGCTCGACACACGCCGCGTCTATTACGCCCGCGTGCCGTCCCTCGGCCTTCGCACCCACGCCCGCTTCGACGGCATTTTTCGCACGCTCGTCTCGAACAAAACGCTCGGCGCCGAAGTCGCGCCGGACGGGCAATCTACCACGTTCCGCCTCTTTGCGCCCCGCGCCGCCGCTGTCCGCCTCTATCTCTACCGCGCGCGGAAAGGAGGAGCCTACCAGACCGTCGACTTGGCCGTGGATGGGCAGGGCGTGTGGGAAAAGACGCTGCCCGGCAACCTGCACGGCGTCTATTACGACTACACCGTCCACGGCGGCGCGATTGCGGGTGAGCCGGGCACGTACTTCTACGAGACGCACCCCGTCCACGCTACCGACCCCTACGCCCGCGTCAGCGACGACTCGTGGGGCCGCGCCCGCGTGTGGCGCGACGCCGCGCCGCCCTCATCGGTACGCGGCGGGCGGCCCGCGATGGAAGATGTCGTCGCCTACGAAGTGCACGTCCAGGACTTCACCGACGCCCTCCCCGTGCCCGACAGCCTGAAGGGCACATTCGCGGCGATGGCGATGCCGGGCCTGCGAAATGCGCGGGGCGAAAAGGTCGGCTTCGACTACCTCGTGGACCTGGGCATCAACACCGTCCACCTGATGCCTGTGCAGGAGTTTCTGCACTACCCGGACACGCTCTGGCAGCGCGTTTTCGGGAACGATCCGTACGCCATCGAGCAGGACATTGCCCGCGAAAACTACCAGTGGGGTTACCGCACCACGCACGCCTTCGCGCTCGAAAGCCGCTTCCGCACCCGTACTTCGGCCCCCGGTGCAGAGCGTGACCAGTTCCGCGCGCTCGTCCGGTCCTTCCACGAAAAAGGCATCGCCGTCATCGTGGACCTCGTCCCCAATCACACCGGCGAGAACATGGACGGCGGCCACTTCCTGTTCAACTTCAACGTGCTCGACAAGGCGTACTACTACCGCCTCGACGACAGCCTGCGCCACATCGGGCCGTTCGGCAACGAGGTCAAGTTCGAGGAGCGGCCCATGACGCAGCGCTGGCTTATCGACCAGTGCCGGGCGCTTATGGACGAACTGGGCGTGGACGGCTTCCGCGTGGACCTGGCCGGTCAGGTAGATGAGCAGACACTGCGCGCCCTCAAAGCCGCCCTGCCGCCCGACGCCATCCTCTACGGCGAGCCGTGGATACCGCCCTCTGATCCCGAAGTGACGGCTAACCCGGACTGGGCGTGGTACAAAGTGGACGCGCCCCTCACGTTTTTCCAGGACGACGCCCGCAACGCCTTCAAAGGCCCCGTCTCCAACCCGCAGTCGAAAGCCACCGACCGGGGCTACGCCGGCGGCGAC
>CBDUBO010000379.1:0-3326 GCA_965365405.1 uncultured Rhodothermales bacterium
GGCCAGCAGTCGCTCCAGCAGATGATGGAGCAGATGGGCCAGATGTCGGGCCAGCAGCAGAGGCTCAACGAGCAGATTCAGCAGATGCTCAACGACATGCAGGGCGAGCGGCTGTCGAACGACGGTCAGCAGCGGATGCGCCAGATGGCCGAGCAGCAGGCCGCCATCCGGCGTCAGTTGCGCCAGATGAGCCGCAATCCGGAGGCGCGTGGCCAACTCTTGGGCGACCTCGAAGAGATCGCCCGGCAGATGGAGGAGTCCATCGAGGAAATGTCACGTGGCCGGGCCGACCGGCCTCTCATCGAGCGGCAGCAGCAAATCCTGACGCGGCTGTTGCAGGCGCAGCGCTCGATGCAGCAGCGCGGCGAGGAAGAACGACGCGAAAAGCGCGCCCCGCGTGGCTTCGAGCAAGACAACCCCTCGGCCCTGCCGCCCTCCGATGCCGCCGAGCAGCTCCGCCGTGACCTCATCCGCGCTCTCGAAAGCGGCTACGCGCCCGACTACCAGAACCTCATCAAGCGGTACTTCGAACTGTTGCAGCAGCAGTAGATGTGCCCCACCGCCTCAAGAAGAGGCTCGCTACCCCAGAAAGCGCGCCCGCTCTTCGGGCGTCGGCAGCCGGCACGTGTCGCGCTTGCCGAACATTGAGTAGCGGTTCTGCGCAATCTGGTTGTAAACACCCTCACGGATGGGGGCGGGCACGGCACGCAGCAGCCACAGCGCCTTCCACGCACCTCCCATGTAGTAGGCCGCCCGCAACGCGGCCAGACTGCCCCGGTAGCATCCTCCACTCTCGACCAGCACGAGGCTTTCCAGGTAGTGGTGGGGCAGTCCACACGCCGCGAGTTGCTGCCTGCCCACCTCCGATTGCAACGAGGCGAAGCGCAGGACGGGAGTCGCCTCGTGGCGCACGATAAAGTCCACTGCGCCATTGCACAGGTTGCAAACGCCGTCGAAGAGGAGCAGAGGAGCCGTCATGCTGATAGGTTTTTGCAGATCCACAAAGCTGGAACGTGCGGCTGCGGTTGTTGAAAAACGACAGATTTTGTAAATTTACCCCACTTGCAACCCCCGGCCCGTCGGCGGGGCTGCTCCGGTATCACAGATCAGTATTTAAACGCTCCGGCCGTTCATGTCCAACCCGACGCGGGTCCTGTTCGTCGCCAGCGAGGCGACTCCTTTTACCCCCTCCTCCACCGTCGCCCAGATCGTCCGCACGCTGCCCGAAAAGCTACAGGACAGCGGGAGCTACGAACTGCGCATCATGATGCCCCGCTACGGCATCATCTCCGAGCGCCGCAACCGCCTCCACGAGGTCATCCGCCTGTCCGGTGCCGAGCTGATGGTGGGCGACCAGAAAGAGGTGCTCAAGGTCAAGGTAGCCTCCATCCCCGGCATTCGCCTCCAGGTGTACTTCATGGAGAACAACCGCTATTTCAAGCGGAAGGGGGCTTTTACCGACAAACAGGGGGCCGTCTTCGAGGACAACGCCGAGCGGGCCCTCTTCTTTGGGCGCGCCGCGCTGCGCACCATCCACAACCTGGGGTGGTCGCCCGATCTGGTGCATGCCTTTGGGTGGGCATCGGCATTCGCCCCCTACCTCATCAAAACCGAATACGCCGACGACGAGCTGCTGGGCGGCTCGAAGGTGGTGTACACGCCCGACGGCATGGACGCACAGACGTCGTTCGCCGCGGCCCTGCTCTCGACGCTGGGCCACGACGGCACAGAACTGGAGCCCCGCACCCTCGACGGCGTCGCACGCGAATACGCCGATGCCGTGATGCTGCCTCCGGAGAGTGAGGGGGACGGCCCCCGCTTTTCCAGCCTCGACAGCGTGCTCGAAGACGCGACCGCCGTGTACGACGACGTGCTGGGCGAAGTACCCGCGTAACGTCTACGGCGCGCTGCCTTCGTGAAGCTACGGCGCGGCGGAAACACGCCCTGCCGGGCAGCATAAAGCGCGCCCGCCTGCCCCGCGCCCCGCGCGGGGTTTTTCTTGCCCGTCCCGGCCCCGCCCGTGCCATACGATTGGGGCGGCAGCTTCCGTTGAAAGGGCCTGTCCATCGCCACACCCGACCCTATCTATGCTCCGTCGCGTGCTGCCGCTTCTTCTGGTTGCGGCCACCCTGACTGCCTGTGACGACCCTTCCAACGTAGGCCTCGGCCTCGTGGGAGGCGAAGGTGGAGAACCCACCATCCAGCACGTCCCCGCCACGCCCTTCACCTCTTCCGACCGCAAAGAGTTCACTGGAGGCACCACCTACGTCCTTGCCGGCAGAGTGGACGACCCCCTCCTGGGCGCGGTAGAGGCCGAGGGCTACGTGGATTTCACCAACCCGGTCGCCTTTGGTCAGGGCTCGCTCACGCGTTTTCGCGGGGCCACGCTTACAGGCGCCTACCTCGAACTGCCGCGCGGGTACGTCTATGGCGACACGATGACCGCCGTGGGATTTGCGCTCCACCCGGTGACGGAGGAGTTTTCCCAGACCGGCGCGCACGCCCAGTCCGAGTTCAGCACGGGGGCTGCCCTCACAAGCTTCAGTTACCCGCTGCCCGACACGACGGTGCGGGTGACTTTGCCCGCAACGTGGATTGCCGCTGCCGATACAGCGCTCCGCAGCACCGCCAGCGTGACCTCTTTTCACGGCTTCAAGCTGCGCGCCACGAGTGGTAACGCCGTGCTCGGCTTCGATCCCGAAGAAGTGCGCCTGTTTGCCATCACGGCACAGGACACGGTCGTTTTCAGCGGCATCAAGTCCGTCAGCGCCACCCGGCGGCTGAGCGCACCTAACCTGCCGCCCGGCTACATTGCCCTCCAGGACGGCCTTCAGGACACGACGGCCAGTGCCATCCCCCGGCAGGTGTCGTACAGCTACCGGGTCAACTTCGACCTGGCGCAGCGCACGGACGGCCTCAACCGCCTCGCCCTTGAGCTGGCATACGATTCTGTCCTGACGCAACAGACCCCGCCCAACTTTGTCCGGCCCCGACTCGACCTCATCGAAGTGGTGGGCATAGATGCGGACGGAAATGTGCTGGCTACGAGCAGCGGCGACTTCTTCCTGCGCGTCACCGGGGCGCCCGGTGCTCAGGGCCGCATCGTCTTTGCGAGCCGCCGGCTCACCGCTGCCGGGCGAGACCTGCTGCTACCGGGTCGCCAGTCTGAGGTGAAGGCGCTTCTGGTGCAGGCCCCCCAACTACTCGGCACGCTTAACGCCATCGTGCTCCACGCGCCGGGAACGGCGCAGGCCCCACGCTTCAGCGTCACCGTCACCCCTTCCGAATAAGCCTCCGGCCCGATGCGCCTCTGCCTTCTCGCCTTT
>CBDUBO010000380.1:0-3323 GCA_965365405.1 uncultured Rhodothermales bacterium
TCGGCGAGCGTGGGCATTTTGTAGCCTCCGCTGCGGGGGATGCGGCACACCCGCTGCCCCGCCCGCATGGTGCAGACCCAGGGCAGAGAGCCCAGCGGATCGTCCATGCCCATGCGGCGCGCCTCCGCGGCGACGACGGCCCGGTCGAAGTCGGCGTTGTGGGCGGCGACGTGCGTGACGCCTCGGGCAGCGTGCGTGAGCCGCCCGAGCGCTTCGCGTAGCGGGATGCCCCGCGCCTGCGCCACGGCGGTGCCGATGCCGTGGATGGCCTCGGCCTCTCGCGGAATGACGAATCCGTCAGGGCGCACCAGCACGGACTGCGCGTCCCTTTCCTGCCCCTCTGCGCCGAGCGTTACCCAGGCGAGCTGGACGAGCCGGCCCGGGCCTCCGTCGGCTGCCTGCAGCCCCGTCGTCTCGGTGTCCACCACCAGCGTGTGCGGCGTGGCGCTCTGCATCGCCGGGGGCGATGCGGAGGGCTGAGCGAACGGCGGACCGTGTACGTCGGGTGTCATAGACTGCAGAGGCCGTAAAATCGGGAGCGTGATGCCGGTGCCCGTCCTCCTCCGTATAGAATCGGCCGGCGCGCCGTCAACTTCAACCACCTGCCGCGATGACGCGTTATCGGCGTCTGGCGCGTGCAAGCGGTAACACGGATGGCATGTTCGTACTTTTCGAGCCCAAAGCAACCCGCGCGATGTCCCACGACCGCCTCTACCTCTACGACCTCGGCGCGGGCCGCGCCCTCGCCGTCGAGGCAGACACGAGCCAGGAGGCTCCGCTGGGCCGCGACCGCCTCGACGGGCTGATTGCCCACCTCGCCGGGCGCGGCCACAGTGCGCTGCTGCGGCGCTTCGCCATCGCGGCGGCACGCCTGAGCGGCGCGGGCGGCACCGAGGCCGAACGCACACTGCTGGCCGCCGCCGAAGCGGCGCTCGTCGCACACGACGCCTCGGCGCTCGAAGCCACGCGCGCCGCCTACAACGGGACCGCGGCTGCCGCCGGAGCCGTCGGGCTTGCCCACCGCGCCGCCAACGCCGCCGGGTTTCTCGCCGCCTTTGCCGCCTGCCACCCCGATGCCGCCGCAGCCGCCCGCGAGGCCGCCCGCATGGCGCACCTCTGGGCCGAACTGAGCACCACCGGCCCGTCTGCGGACGCCCTCACGCAGTCGCTCAGCGACTGGCTGCTCGACCACCTGCCAGCCGTGGCCGAGCGCGCCTGACGCTCACGTACGCAGCGCGGCGCGCCAGTCCGGTAGCTTATCCGCAAGGCGCGAAAACTCCGGATGCGAAAGGCACGCCATCAGGTACTCCAGCATCCCCTCTTCCATGAGCTGGTAGACCACGCGCGGCTCGAACTCCCACTTTCCCAACCCTTCGTCCGCGTGCGCGATGGCGTTACGCACACGCCGCAGCGTCTCGGCAACCTGCCCGAAGGTGACGTCGGCCGTGCCTTTGCCTTTCCACCCCGCCCACGAGCCCGTGCGGGTGCGCGTGGTAAAGCGCGGGAGTGCGGCGTCGTAGAATGCCCGCACCGCGCCAGGATGACCTGTTGCAATGCTGGTAACCGCCTTGGCAGCATCCTGCGTGCCCCGGTCGTCGAGGTTGTAGACGAGGGCCACGCGGTCGAGCACGGCTTCCCAGGCGGCCATGATGCCCAGTCCCACATTCTGCGCACGCGCGTGCCGTTGCGCCAGCAGCATCTTGGCCTGCCACGTGTGCTCGGTGTTTGCCAGCGTGCGGGGCAGTTCCAGCAGGGCGGGCAGCAGCATGGTGAAGGGTACAGGTGCCTCGCCGGAGTCGCGTGCGTAGGCGGCAGCGGCTTGCCGAGCATCCTCGCGCAGGTCGCGCAGGGCGTTGAGTTGCACAGCACGCGCCAGGTGCGTGAGGCGCTTTGCCTGGTGGTCGCCCAGCAACTCAGCCACCGGAGCCGCATCGCCATAGCGCCCGAAGGCCCGCGCCGCCTCGATCCAGTCGAGCAGCGCCACATGGGCCCGCAGGTCGTACACCGGCGCATTGCCACCCTGGCGCAAATCCAGCGCCCCGTAGAAGACGTGATGCAGTGTCAACCCCGGTTTGAGCGCCATCAGGTAGCGGGCTGCCAGCAGCAGAAACAGCGGCTGCACCCGCAGCCCATGCGTGATGTCGAGCGACAGCGTGTCGCGTTCGCCCAGGTTTTCGAGGCTGGCCATGCGGCGCAGCATCTCCCACGTCGCGGCATCGCTCTTGGGCAGCGGCAGCACGTGAACGTGCGCAGTAACGCCGTATGCCTCTCCGAACCGCTCGCACAATGCCTCCATCCACGGGTGCCCGGCTGCCAGCGTCCGGGCCTTTACCGCCTCATGGAGCTCGAGATAGCGCGTCTCGTCGGCGTCGGACGACTGGGCCCCGGCAAGGTGCAGCCACAGCGTGTCCCACATCGAGTCGGCGGTGCCGAAGAGGTGGACGTGCGTAAACGTACCGGGGTAGAGGCGCAGCAGCGCTTCCCCGACGAAAGGGGTTTCGAAAGGCTCGGCATCGGGCGCGTCGGCACGCACGTACCTGGCCCTCTTGTATTCGCGTGTGCGGACGACGTCCACGGGCGTCTGGCCCTGTTGCAAGGGGCCGGTGCCGAGGCACAGCAAGAGGTGGTGGCGAGCAGAAGAGGACATAGTCAGACCCATCCGTAGCTGAGGTGAGGAAAATGCCGAGCCATGCCCGCTTCGATTTCGGAGCGCGCGCCGGAGAGCGACGGGGCAAACCGAATGTGCAGCGGGCACGGCTGCGCCTCGGGCCAGCGGTAGACGCCGTCGTGCGCGGGCGCGATGTCGTAGAAGCGCATGGCGAGCGGGCGCTTGCGGAGGGCCTTTTTCAACTCTCCGAGCGTCTTACTCACGTCCGTCGTCGCCGTCCACGGCTCGGGGTCGGCGCTGCCCATGACGTTCATGCTGATCCAGACGCGGGCGCGGTGAATGGGGTGTTGTGCGGCCACCTGCCTGCGCGGCTCCTCGGCCACCAGCGACGCGCCGCTGACGCCGTCTGCGCCATCGCACAGCGCGTTGGCGAACACGAGAAGGGTGGAAACGCGCGCGGGGGACAGCTTGAGTTCGACGAGCGTCTCGCCCTGCTCATCGGAGAGGCGCAGCAAGCCCCCTTTCCGGGCCACGACTACGTCGGCGGAAGCAGGCCGCTGCTCGGCCAGCAGGTGCGGGCGGGCGGCGTCGAGCAGGTCGGCCAGCCCGTGCGGCTCTTTGCCGCGCAGCAGGCTTTTGACGAGAAAGGACCGCAGCTGGGGAAAGGCCAGCTCGACGAGGTCTATCTTTTCTGACGCCGGGTCGGTGGGGTAGA
>CBDUBO010000381.1:0-3312 GCA_965365405.1 uncultured Rhodothermales bacterium
AGGCGGTACAGGCCCGGTTCGAGGGGCGGCAGTGCCACGCCGTCTCTGTCGTGCGCGCCCATGCCGCGCCACGTGGCAACGGTATCGGACTGCTCGAAACGGACGCCCCGGTAGGCGAGCGAACCGATGCCCGTGAACCCGTACGGTGGCTCGGCGGCAAGGGTGTCGGTAGGGTACCGCACGAGCGCGAGTGTGACAGGCGTAGCGGGCGGCGGCCCCGACCACGTCCAGCGGGCGCGCAGGCCCGCGAGCCGGGCAGGCGCGTAGAGCGATACGAGCGGCGCAGCGGCCCCCGTACCGTCCGACTTCTCGATGCGCAGCGGTAGTAGGAGCGGCACGTCCGGCGCGGGCACGCGCACCCGCAGCCTCTGCCGCGCGGGCTCCTGGTCTGCGCGCTGCCGCAGCAACACGTCGAGCCGGTAGGTGCCTGGTGGCGCTTCGAGACGGTAGCGCGAGAGGTGCGGGCTGTACTGCTCGGTCGCTTCCCGCGTCGGTCGCCACAGCGTATCGGCTACGGCAAGCGTGGTGCGCGTGGTGCGCGCGGATTCGTCCTCCAGCCGAAGATCGAGGTAGAGCGGCGCCGCAAACGCTTCGCCCAGCTCCCGGAAGGCCAGCCACGCAGGCGCGACGCCGACCCAGACGACGAGGCCCGCCGTATCGGGGTACGCCTCCACGTCGAAAGGCACGCCTCCCTCCGCTCCCTGCCACAGCGCGCGCCCCGC
Organism: uncultured Rhodothermales bacterium; assembly: GCA_965365405.1. GTDB lineage: Bacteria > Bacteroidota > Rhodothermia > Rhodothermales > BA12 > CBDUCD01. The sequence goes on from CBDUBO010000381.1 coordinate 723, forward strand.
CGAGGGCCGGTCGAGCGGATCAGCAGTGCGGCACCCTATCCCCAGCAGTGCAACGGCGCACGCGAGGCGCAGCACACGCCACGCACCGGACGCAGGGGCGCGCGGCACCGCCTCAGGCCGAGGCTTCCGCCGCCGCGTGGACGATGGCAGCAAAGGCGTCCGCGTCCAGGCTCGCCCCGCCGATGAGGCCGCCGTTCACGTCGGGCTGCGCCAGCAGGGTTGCAGCGTTGTCCGGCTTCATGCTGCCACCGTAGAGAAGAGGGATGCGCCGGGCGGCTTCGTCGCCAAAGCGGGTGCGCAGCCAAGCGCGGATGGCCGCGTGCATCTCTTGCGCCTGCGCGGGCGTGGCTGTCTCGCCCGTGCCGATGGCCCAGACGGGCTCGTAGGCGACGACGGTGCGGATGGCTTCCTCGGCGCTACAGTCCGTGTACGCTGCCGCCAGCTGGTGCTCGACCACCGTCTGCGCCTGGGCAGCGCGGCGCTGCTCGATGGTTTCGCCCACGCACAGGATGGGTACGAGGTCGTGCGCGAGGGCCTGGCCGAGCTTGCGCCCCATCACCCCGTCCGCCTCGCCGTAGTGCTGGCGACGCTCCGAGTGGCCGACGATGCAGTAGCGGCACCCGACGGCCCGCAGCATCGCCGCCGACACCTCGCCCGTAAATGCGCCCTTCGCCTCGGCGGCCACGTTCTGCGCGCCCACGTGGACGGCGGTGCCCTCGAGCACCTCCCCTACCGCCTCGATGTTGACGAACGGCGGGCATACCACGACTTCTACCATGCCCCAGCGTGCAACGGCTTCGCCGACCCGTCCGGCCAGTTCGATGGCTTCGGCGCGGCTGGTGTTCATCTTCCAGTTTCCAGCAATGAGCATGGCGGCGTGGGGAGGCGGTGAGGGGCGAAACCGGCGTGCAGCACAGCTATGAGCTTTCGATCTGCGCGCGCAGCAAGGTAAGCAGATCCTGCATGAGCTGCGGCACGAGCGGGCCAACGTACTTGGCCCGGATGATCCCCTCTGGATCGATCAGGTAGCGCGTGGGAAGGGCGTGCACGTTGAACTGGCGTGCCAGCGGGCTCCCGAGCCCCTCCGGGGCCTCGATGCGCGCGTGACTCATGGCGACCTGCGAGAAAAACGCGCGCGTGAGCAGCGAGTCCCGATCCAGCGAAACCGAAACGAACCGCACGGGAAAGGTGCGCAGCGCCTGTTCAAGCGCGATGCGGGCGTCAATCTGCTGCCGGAATCCCTCGTTGCCCGGCGTAAAAAACTCCAGCACGACAAACTGGCCGCGCAGGCTGTCGAGCGCTACGGTTCGGCCCCGGTCGGTCGTGGCGGTAAAGCGCGGCGCGGGCAGGCCCGGCATGAGCGTCGTGGCTTCGTACTCGGCGCGCTCGGCCCAGGTGGCCCAGGGCGAGTCGGGAAAGCGCGTCTGGAGGTCGCGCGCGGCCACCTGGGCGGCGTCGGCTTGCAGGCTGTCCAGGCGCGCCGTGACGATCTCGGCCTGGAGGGCGGCCTGCTTCTCCGGGCTGTCGGTGCGCGCCATGAAGGCTTCGAGCAGCCGGATGGCCGCGCCCTGGCCGCGCAGGCGCGCCTCGGCCCGCCGCGCCGCCTGCGCCACCGTCACGAAGCCCGCGCTCTGCGGCGGGATCTCCCCGGCCCGCACCACCAGCAGGCTGTCGTCCCACCCGTCGAGCAGGACGATGCTCTCGGCTGCTCCCATCTCCTCGGCCACCGTGCCGGGGTAGCCGTCGCGCAGGCTCCACAGGATGCTGCTCGTCTGGAGCGTCGCGTTGCGGATGCGCGCCAGCGCGTCGTCTGCACCAACGGCCTGCCGCACGTCGCCGTCGTAGTGCGCTTTGGCGTTGCGGTAGGCCGTCCAGGCATCGTTCTCACGCGAGCGAATGCGCAGCCTGCGCGACGTGATAGGGAACGAGAAATGCACGGTCGCGCTGTCGCCGCCAGCCACGACGAGTTCGTCGAGCCGGAGCGGCTGCCCTTCATAGCTCAGCACGAGCGGGTACACGCCCCGGTCGGGAGCCGTCACGCCCAGTGCAAACGTACCGTCGGGGCTGACGGGGGCCCATCCCAGCGTGTCCGTCCGACCCTCGGTTTCGTGGAAGACGAGCACGGAGAAATTCTCTGGCAGTATGTCGCGCACCGTGTCTGCAACAGCGACTGTGCCCTCAAGATGGCTAGAGACACCTTCAGCGCGGTCGGTGCCGGAGCGGCAGGCGGCAAGGCCCAGGAGCAGCAAGAAGACGAGACGGCGCATGTGCAGACAGGCAAACGAAGCTGTTGGAGAAAAAGGACTGGCACTCCTGGAAGATAAAGGCCAGCCTGCCGCGCCTGAGCGCGCGCCTCCAAAACAGCCGCCTCGCGTAACCCTCTGCTTGAAGGCGGTTTACCTCACGTCCAGCAGCCCCTGCAAATGTCTGGAAATGGGTAAGTCGCCTCTACGAGCCTATCCAACCCGCCCGGCACGGAACGTCCACGGGTGACCTTGCGGCGACGCGCTACCTCAGGCGTGTGATGGGCCAGGACTCGGTGAAGCGCTCGCCCTGTATCCGCACGAAATAGAGCCCACCGGGCAAGTCC
>CBDUBO010000382.1:0-3311 GCA_965365405.1 uncultured Rhodothermales bacterium
CCGTCCTCACGAACCCGGACGTCCCCTCCGCAAGAAGGCGCTCGATGGTGCCATTGAGGCGAGGCGTCAGCTGATCCTGCCATTTCTGCCACGTGGGCCGCAGCGCATTGAGGGCCTCTCGAACCGACGGGGCCGCTTTCACGCCCATTTGCGCGGAGCGGCTGAGGAGTTCGCCCCTGACGGGCCAGCCCTCAGCCTCTCGGATTGCGAGCACGGCAGCCAGATGGGCGCGCGCCGCCGCCTCGTCGCCCTCCTGCTCGCACCAGGCTGAAGCGGTCTCGAAAATCCCGATGCGAAGCGAAGCGGGCGCGCGGTCGAGCAGGGCCGCGAGCAGGTGCATCCACGCGTCGTCGGGTCGTCCGAGGTCGCGGGCGAGGTGCGCGAGGTCGTGCTCCAAGAACCACGAGGGCTTCCTGGCGGTGAGGGCTTTGAGCGCCCGGTAGGCCGCTTCGCCCTTGCCTTCGGCAGCGTCGCACAGGACCGCGAGGCGGTGCAGCCACACATCGCCGTCGTTGACGAACGCCGGCAGCGCCGCCAGCGCATCGGATACGCCGGTACGGCACGCGGCGTGCTGCCCTGTTTCGTAGAGGGCCTTGCACCGGTAAGACCAGTAGCGCTGCACGTCGGACGGGGTCTGCTTTTGCCGACCGTCCTTTTCGAACGTAAAGGCTTCGCCCGAGAGCCTGTGCGGGTCGAGGCGTTCGAGCCAGCGCAGCACGTCGTCATAGCGGCGCCGACTTTTGAGGGCGCCCACCACGTTCAACACAGCGTTCGTGTAGTACGGCGCGTACGCATCGTCCTGCTCTACGAGACGGCAGATGCCGGCAGCAGCCCGCTGGAGGCGCGCGAGGTCGTCGTGATCCCCGCGCACCTCGAGCATATAGATGCACCGGGCGTAGAGCTGGCGAAGCAGGTCGTGCTCGGCATCGAGGAGATACGCAGCCCGGCACACATCGAGCGCGGCGCGGGTGCGCCCCAGCTTTTCGAGGCAGAAGGCGTAGCCCCATCCATCCCACGCGCTGCGCCCCTCGCTGCCCCAGATGGTTTCGAAGACCGGCAAGGCCTCGGCGTAACGCCTGGCCTTGCGGTGCGCGCCCGCCTCCTCGCGCAGGCTCCAGAGGTCTGCGCGGTCGCTCACAGGCTGTTCCATCGGACCTGGATTTCTGTGGCAAGAGCACCGGGCTGCACCGGGCGCGCCCTGGTGAAGCGGCCTTTGCCGTTGTAGTACACGTCGATCTGCGCCCGCTCCAGCCCCCGCCGGAAAGAGTAGCGCTCCATCCACGCGTGGTGCGCCACGGCCTCGATGCAGATATCGGTGCCATCGAGTGCCGCCCGGAACCGGTCGTAGAGGACGGCGAGGTGGGGCGTGTCGGCAAACCAGTCTGGAGAGGGCGCGTCCGCGTCGGGCGCCTCCACCGCTGCCGCGTGCAGCGCGAGCCCGACCATCGGCAGGAGCAGCGCGGCGGCTTCGACGGCCAGTTCCTGTCCCGGCCCGCTGCCCAGCGGCCCCACGCTCTTGACGATGCCTTTGCCATCGTACACCACGTCAATGCGCCCCACGAGGCCGTCCCGCGTGACGGTGACCCGGTTGCGGTAGGGCATTTCCTGGGTTGCAGTAACGGCGATCCCTGCGGGCGCGAGCCAGGTCATGGCCCCGCCCTCGCCCACCGGCCGGGGTGCGCTGCGCGCCACCTCGCCGCCCATCCAGCCCACGTCCGAGGTAAGGGTGTAGCGGGGCGGCCAGACGGCTACGAGCCGGGTGCTGGCGCGGGTGATGGCGGTGTACGTCCAGCGGAAGTAGGACTCGTTGTCCCACCCTGCCGCGCGCCCGTCGAAGGCGACGATGGCGGTGGGCCACTCGCCTCCCTGCGCCTTGTGGCACGTGAGCGCGTAGCCGTGGCGGACGCGCAGCGCGTGGAGATACGGATCGCTCCGCATCGCCTCCTCGAACGCCTTCATCTTCGGCTTCAGGTGCGGGTGGCGCTGCCTGAAATCCACGATAAGTGCCTGCGCCTCGCGCGGGGTGAGGTTGCCCGTCTCCGACGCGACGAGGCCGTCCAGGATCAGCGTCGTCCTCTGGAGGCCAGTGCCGACCTGCCGCACGGTGAGTTCACGCCACGAGAGCGTGACGTCCTTCAGCGGACGGCGCTGCTCGGCGCGTTCTGACACGCCGACGACCTCCACGAAGTCGCCGTTGTAGAGGTCGTGCAGCAGGTTGTTCTGCACCACGATGAGCCGGTCGCCGGGTACGAGCAGGGGTACACGCCCGAAGTACGCCGTACGCACCTGCGCGTTGAGCGCAGAGGCCGCTCTGTTGGTCGGGGCGATGAGGATGGCCGCGTCGAAGCCCCCCGCCCGCACGGCGTCGAGGTAGGCCGGCACCGCTTCTTCCGGGGCCACGGCAGCCACGTCGGCGGCGTCTTCGTCGAGGCAGAGGGCCGCGAAATCGCCTGCCTCGATCCCCCTTCGGATGCGGTGGGCACTCGCGAGGATGCCGCTGCCCTGCTTCTGGCGCATCACGTGGCGGAGCTCGAAGGCCTCCGCATCGAGGCCATGACGCTCGGCGAGGTAGGCCGGCACGAGCGCCGGGCTGCGGGGCGAGCCCACGGGCGGAAGCTGCGCCGGGTCGCCCACGAACACCACCTGGTGGCCCCGGCTGCGGTCGGACAGGCCCGCGTACGCGATGAGATCGGAGAGCAGCCGCCCGCTGCCAAAGGCGAGCAGCGTTTCGGCCTCGTCTCTGGAGTCAGACACCATCGAGGCCTCGTCCACGATAAAGACCGTCGCGGGCGCTTCGTCGGGCTTGCGCAGCCCGAAGCGCAGCGACACTGCTGCCTCCGGGTCGTCGGCGTCGGTCGTTTCGAGGCGCTCGTACGTGTAGAGGTGGCTGTGGAGGGTGCGGGCCGTCCGCCCGGTGCGGGCCGCCGCCACGCGCGCGGCGCGGCCCGTAGGGGCCAGCAGGTGTACCGGCCGGCCCAGCGCGTCGGCGCGAGCGGCGAGATGCTGCAGCAGCGTGGTCTTGCCCGTACCCGCGGCGCCGAGCAGCACGAAGGCGCTGCGGGCGCTCGCCAGAAAGGCATTGAGGGCCGCCAGCGCCTCCGCCTGCTCGGGCGTGGGCGGCGGGGGCTCGGCAGGCGCGGGGAGCGAGAGGGCGCCGTGGGCCGCCAGGCGCGCGTGGCAGCGCGCGGCCGCGCGGGCGTCGGCAAGCGCGTCGTGCGCGCCCTCGAAGCCGACGCCGAAGAGATGGTGGTGGAGCTCGGCGAGCGTGGGCATTTTGTAGCCTCCGCTGCGGGGGATGCGGCACACCCGCT
>CBDUBO010000383.1:0-3307 GCA_965365405.1 uncultured Rhodothermales bacterium
GGCTCGTGGGCGGCATCGCGCACGACCTGGGCAACCTGCTCGTGCCCGTCGTGCTCGGCGTCAAGGTGCTGCAAACGCGCCTGCAGGAAGATGACAAGGCGCTGCGCACGCTCTCGATGATCCAGAAAAGCGCGCAGCGCGGCTCGGACATGGTGAAGCAAGTGCTGGCCTTCGCGCGCGGCGTCGAGGGCGAGCGCGTGGCGCTGCACATCGAGGAGGTCGTCGAGGAGGTCACGAAAATCGTTTCTGAAACCTTCCCCGTCACGATCCGGCTGGAAACGCGCGTGCAGGAGGGCCTGCCCGCCGTCGTGGGCGACGCGACGCAGCTTCAGCAGGTGCTCATGAACCTGTGCGTCAACGCCCGCGACGCCATGCACGATGGCGGCACGCTCACCATAGAGGCGCAGGCGCTCACGCTCGACGCCGTCACGGCACAGCGCAACTACGAAGCCCACCCCGGTCCCTACGTCACCATCAGCGTCACCGACACTGGCACCGGCATCTCGCCCGACGTGCAGGACAAGATTTTCGAGCCTTTCTTCACCACCAAAACCGTCGAAAAAGGCACCGGGCTGGGGCTTTCGACGGTGTACAGCATCATGCGCAGCCACGGCGGCTTCGTCACGGTTTACAGCGAAGTAGGGGTCGGCACCACCATCACGGTGTATATGCCTGCGCTTTCCTCGCTGGCGCAGGGACGCCCGGCCAGCGACCTGGACGACCTGCTGCACGAAGGCAACGGACGGCACATCCTGATCGTGGACGACGAGGCCTTCATTCTCGAAACCGCGCGTGACCTGCTCGAAGAAGCGGGCTACAGGGTCTTTATCGCCACCAACGGGCGCGAGGCGCTCGACGTCTTCCACAGCGGAACGCCGGTGGACGTGCTCGTGACCGACCTGATGATGCCCGAGATGGACGGCCTCACCCTTATCCGCACCATCCGGGCCGAGCGCCCCGACCTGCCCATCGTCGCGGCCAGCGGCATGATGGGTGAGCGCGCCCGCGAGGTGGTCGAAGCCGGGGCCGACACGTTCGTCTCGAAGCCCTTCACGGTGGCCCGCCTGTCCGCCGCGCTGCGCGAAGCCGCGCAGCGGCACGCGAAGTAGCCCGCCCCGCCCCATGCTTCCTTTCGTCGAGCGCCTGGCGCATCGCCCCGATGCCCGCCTCAACACGCGCACCACGCCCGTGGTGGCAGGCCCGGACGCTCCCCACGCCGTCGTCATCGGGGCGGGTTTCGGCGGGCTGGCAGCCGCCATCCGGCTGGGTGCCCGGGGCTTCCGCGTGACCGTCGTGGACCGGCTCGAACAGGCCGGCGGGCGCGCCCGCGTCTTCCACGAGAACGGGTACACCTTCGACGCCGGCCCCACGGTCGTCACGGCGCCCTTTCTGCTGGACGAGTTGTGGGCGCTCTGCGGCAAAGAGCGCGCGGACACCGTCGAACTGCGCGAAGTGACGCCCTTCTACCGCATCCGCTTCCACGACGGTACCCACTTCGACTACACCGGCGACCCGGAGGCGATGAAGCGCGAGGTGGCCCGGTTCTCGCCCGAGGACGTGGCGGGCTACGAACGCTTTTTCGAGAAAAGCGCCGACATCTTCAAGATCGGCTTCGAGGAACTGGCGCACGTGCCTTTCGGCAAGGTAAGCGACATGGCGCGCATTGCGCCCGCGATGGCGCTTCTGGAAAGCCACCGCACGGTGTACGGGCTGGTGTCGAAGTACGTCAAACACCCCAAAATCCGGCAGGTGCTCTCCTTCCACCCGCTTTTGGTGGGCGGCAACCCGTTCAACGTGACGAGCATCTACACGCTTATCGCGTTTCTGGAGCGCAAGTGGGGCGTGTGGTACGCCATGGGCGGCACAGGTGCGCTCGTGCGCGGCCTCGTGGAACTGGTCGAGGGGCTGGGCGGCACGATGCGGCTGGGACAGGAGGTGGACGAAATCACGCTCAGCGGACAGCGCGCCACGGGCGTACGCCTCAAAAGCGGCGAGACGATTCCCGCCGACCTCGTCGTCTCCAACGCCGACGTGGCGTGGACGTACAAAAACCTCGTGCCGGCGCACGCGCGGCGGCGCTGGACGGACCGGCGCATCGAAAAGACGCGCCTCTCGATGAGCCTCTTCGTGTGGTACTTCGGCACGCGCCGCCAGTACCCGGACGTGAAGCATCACACCATCCTGCTCGGCCCGCGCTACCGCGAACTGCTCGACGACATCTTCGAAAAGAAAGTCCTCGCCGACGACTTCAGCCTCTACCTGCACCGCCCCACCGCCACCGACCCCTCGATGGCCCCCGAAGGCTGCGACGCTTTCTACGTGCTCTCTCCCGTCCCCCACCTGGACAGCGGCACAGACTGGTCGGAAGCCACGGAACGCTACCGGCAGGCGCTATCCACGTCGCTGGCCGAGACCATCTTGCCCGGCCTCGAAAGCCACCTCGAAGCTAGCATTACGCTGACGCCGCAGGGCTTTCTAGACGATTACCTCTCGTACAAAGGCGCGGCGTTTTCGGTCGAGCCCACCCTGTCGCAGAGCGCCTATTTCCGCCCGCACAACGCGAGCGAGGACATCGAAGGGCTGTACCTCGTCGGCGCGGGCACGCATCCCGGCGCGGGCATGCCGGGCGTACTCTCCTCCGCCCGCGTGCTCGACACCATCGTGCCCGACCCAGCGGCGCTGAGGGGGCTGTAACGCTTCTGCGCAGCAGGAACTGGGCGGCACACAATAGGCGTGGCACAGCGAAACCGCTACTGCCATGGCCGAAGACCCCGAAGACGCACCGTCCAAAAAGGAACAGATCGTCTCGCTCTACCTGAGCGGCATCGAGGACGTGGAGAGCCTGGCGCTGCTCACCGAGTCGCGCCCTTCCTACGTGGGCAGCGTGCTGCGCGACGAGGGCTTGCAGACGGGTTACTACGACCTCTACACGTCCACCACGCAGCCCATGAACGCCTACAGCCGCTTTTTCGCTGGGCGGTTGGGCTTCCGGGACGAAGAAACCGCCCGCACGAGCGTCGCACTCATCGAAAAGCTCTACACCCAGTTCGGGCGCACCGGAGACCGGGCCGGGCAGCACCACGCCATGCTGATGGCGCTCACGATGTTCAACCGCGCCCGGTGGACGGACAAGCCCGACGAGGCCGCCATTTTCCGCGCCTGGCTGCTGGCCCATCTGGATGTAGCGGCGTAGCGGCTTCCCGCCTACCGGAGTCTTTTGATGTGTCCTGCGAACGGCGGTATTCTGCGCCACGCTATTCGCCTTGCTCTCCATGCGTCGCCTGCTGTTCGTCCTCCTCGTGCTGCC
>CBDUBO010000384.1:0-3305 GCA_965365405.1 uncultured Rhodothermales bacterium
GGAGAGGACGCTGTTATACCAAATCCGGCATCGCCCTTCCGGTTTGTCATGGCGAACGAAGCGCGGCCATCTCGTCGTTCGGGACAGAGGTGGCGGGATTGCCACCCCGCAAGCGGGGCAGGCTCTGCTACGCGCCTCGCAATGACAACCGTGTAAGCGGATTTGGTATTACAGGCTGGTGCGGTAGCCGAGGTTAGCCTTTGCAGCGTGGCCAGCCACGCACCGGGTTCAGCCTCGCGGGCGATCTGCGGCAGGCTGCAATCCGCGGTCTGCTTTACGCCACGTCGTAGCTGCGGAGGCGGCTCTTGAGCGTGTTGAGCGCGATGCCGAGGGCCTGCGCGGTGCGCTGCTTGTTCTGCTCGAAGCGCTCATAGACGCGCACGATGTGCGCCCGCTCGGCGTCGGCGAGCAGCAGCGTGGCCGACGCGCCCGGCTCGGCCATGCGGGCGGGGAGGTCGTCGGGCTGCACGGACGTGTCGGCGAAGACGTAGAGCCGCTCGACGAGGTGCTCCATCTCGCGCACGTTGCCGGGCCAGGCGTAGCCGAGCAGCACGCGCCGCGCCGGCGGGGTGACGACGAGGGGCGAGCGGTCGAAGGCCTCGGCTTTGCGCGCGAGGAGATGGTCGAGGAGGGCTTCGACCTCGGAGACGGGCCACGCCCGCAGCGGCGGAATCGTCACGTCGGCGACGGCGAGGCGGTAGTAGAGATCCCACCGGAACGCCCCCTCGGCGCAGCGCTGCACGAGGTCGCGGTGCGTGGCGGCAATGACGCGGGCGTCCACGCGGCGCACCCGCGCCTCGCCCACGCGGCTGAACTCGCGCTCCTGCAGCACCCGCAGCAGGACGGCCTGGAAGGCGGGGCTCACGTCGCCGATCTCGTCGAGAAAAAGCGTGCCACCGTCGGCGGCTTCGAGGAGGCCGGGCGTGTCGCGCTCGGCGCCGGTGAAGGCCCCTTTGCGATAGCCGAAAAGGCGGCTCTCGAGCAGTTCGTCGGTGCGGAAGGCGGCGCAGTTGAGGGCCACGAACGGGCCCTCGCCCCGGGTGCTGCGGGTGTGGACGTAGCGCGCGAGGCGCTCCTTGCCCGTGCCACTTTCGCCGAGGAGAAACGCCGTGACGCGGTCGGTGGCGGCGAGCTTTTCGGCGCGGGCGTAAACCTGCTGCAGCGTCGGCCCCATGAAGATGCCCGCGCTGCCCGGCGGCGCTTCTTCGCGCAGCACGAGGGCGGCCACGCCCGCGCTGGCCTCGGCCTCGAAAAAGACCTGCTCGGGCAGGCCGCTGGCGCTGTAGCGCGCCGGCCGCACCTGGAACAGCCGCACGCCCCGCCGCGACAGCGCCGCGAGGTACCAGGCCACCTGCATCGCGGGCGTGCCCGGCGAGACGTACACGTCGACCTCGGTGTCGTGGAGTTCGGCGAGCAGGCGCTCCGCTTTCTCTTTGATCTCGCGCACGTCGATTACGTCGCGCACGCCCATGTAGCGCACCTCGACGGGGTGCCGGGGGTGGGCGCGCTGGAGGTAGGACAGCAGCGTGACGGCGCGCGGGTCGCCGCGCTCGGCGGTGTTCTGGGTGAGCAGCACGTGCCGGTCGTAGTGCCAGAAGTGGGCATGGAGCGCGGCCGTCGGCCCGTCCGGATTCACGGTCATCGCGCCGCCGTCGCCGGCGAAGTCGTGGGTGTACGCGATCCAGGAAAGCAGCGCGCGGGCCATGCGGGTCAAGGCGTGACAGGGGTGAGTGGTCAAGATATGACCCCCCGAACTGCAAAGCGACGGGCGTCCTGGCGGAAAAAGGCCCGATACGCCCATCGGGTGCGGGTACGTCGCCTGGCAGGATTGGTGAAAGCGTACGGGCAGCACCCTTTCACCCATTCATGCCGCTTTTGCCTGCCCTTTCTGCTTCTGCCCACGACTGCGCCCGCGAGGCTGCCGGCGCGCGCGTCTGCGGACGGGCTCGGGGGTTTGCGGAAAAGCTCTCGGGCGAGGCGGGATGTCTGCCGGGCGCGGCGGCGGCGCTCGTGGAGGCCCTGCGCGATCCCGCGCTCGCGCTCGCGGGGGTGTGGCATCCCTACGGGTTCTTCATCGTCAGGGTCGCCGACTTCGCGGACTACGGCACGCTGCGCCTGCACGTGTGGCCTCCGGCGGCGCGGCGCGTGCAGCAGCCGGCGTGGCCCATCCACGCGCACTCGTGGCACCTGTGGAGTTACGTCGTCGCGGGGACGGTGGAGAACGTGTGGTACGACGCGCTGCCCGGCGGCGCGCATCCCCTCTACGCCTGCACGCGGCGCAACGGCGCGGTGGTGATGACGCGCACCGACGCGCGTGTGTCTGTGTGCCTGCGCGCCCGGCAGCGCGTCCGGGCCGGGTCGGACTATGCCGTCGGGATGGGCACGTACCACGAGACGCGGGTGGCCGAGGGGACGTTTGCGGCCACGCTCGCGCTCACGCGGCGGGGCACCGACCCCTACGACACCGCTGTGGTGGGCGCGGCGGACGCCGGGGACTGCTTCGTGTACCCGCGAGAGGAGGTGCCGTCCGGGCTGGTGGCCTCGGCGCTGGAGCGGCTGGGGAGAGAGGCGCAATGAGTACGGCGTTTCCTCAGCGTGGACGCGGGCGCGCTTTGCCGAGCGAACCCCCTGCGTCTCCGAAACCCTATCCGACCTGCCGACGATGCCGCGCTGCCACATCACGGACGCCCGCAACGTGGCCCCTGTCCGCCAGCACGGGCCGCGCTGCCTGGCCCGGAGCATCTCAGGGTGGGGCGGGTGCTACCCGAAGGGTGCGTGGCCCCAGGGGACGCGCAGGAGGAACTGTTCGTGACGTAGGCCGCCCCCGTGCCCCACGTGCTGATTGCGTGACCCCCCTTGCGCCGGCTGCACCGCGCGGCGTAAACTGGAGGCGTGCTCTTTGATCCGCTGTTTTTTAGGCAGAAACCCCTCCACGCCTTATTTCACGCGACCCTGCGGAGGACGCGTGACCTTCGGCGTAAGTGCTGTATTTACAGCTACCTGGATCGGGGAGCGCTGCGACAGGTCGCGTGAAACGCGATTGGAGGCTGCTGAGGCCGATTTCGGGCCGTGCAGAGGCAAAAGTCTGGCGCTGCGAGGTGTCCACGAAACAGGTCGCGTGAAAACGGGTGCGTAAGCGCCTGCCACGCAGCCGGTTACGGAGGGGGCTGTCGCAGCGCTTCCCCGATTACCAGGGGATTGAGACCCCATGAACATACAGCGCCCGCTCGCGGCAGGCCTCTCGGGGCTGGCGTCGCAGCGCTTCCCCGATTACCAGGGGATTGGGACAGGTACGGCAGGCACAC
>CBDUBO010000385.1:0-3282 GCA_965365405.1 uncultured Rhodothermales bacterium
TGACGGATAGACCCAATATCGAAGGCTGGGTAGCCATCTTCACCGCCGGCACCGATTACGAAGCCGACATGGTGCGCGACCGGCTCGACGACGCGGGCTTGCCCGCCGTCGTGTTCACCCAGCGCGACCATGCCTTCAACCTCAACGTGGGCGACCTGTCCCGTACCGCCGTGTACGTGCCCCCCGACCGGGTGGAAGAAGCCCAGGCGCTTCTGGACAGCGTGCCGCTGACCGACAAGGAACTCGACGACGCGGCCATGCAGGCCGACCCCGTCAGTCCCGACGCCCACACCCCCGCCGACGAGGCGATGCTGGACTCCGGCATCGAACGCATCTCGCTCTCCGTTCCCGAAGAGGACGACGAAGTGCCGCCGGCAGCGTAAACACCGCCCATCGCGTACTTTCAGGCGGGAGAGGGGGACAGTCCTCTTTCCCGCTTTTCCTTTCACGATATGGCCCTGAGCAATGCGACCACCCGTGTGCTGACTGCCCTCGTCGGCATTCCGCTTGTGCTGGGCAGCGTGTACTTCGGCGGCTGGGTGATGGGGGTGCTGGTAGCCCTGCTGGCGCTGGGAGCGCAGGACGAATTCTACCGCCTGTCCAGCGCGGGCGACGTGACGCCGCACTATGGCGTCGGGCTGGCGCTGGGAGCGCTCGTGGCGCTGCGGGCGCTGTGGCCGCCGTTGCTGGACGTGGCCCTCGCCGGGGCCGTCATTTATACCTGTGCCCTCCCCTTCATCGCCGACCGGGCGCACCTGCCCGCTGCCTTTGGCACCACGCTGGGCGGCGTACTCTACCCCACAGCGCTCCTGACAGCGCTGACCTCGCTGCGCGTGGAGGCCGGGTTGGCGCTGCCACGGGCCGAGGCATTCTGGCTCACGATGTCCGTGTTTGTCGCCGTGTGGGCCAGCGATACCCTCGCGTACTACGCCGGGCGCACGTTCGGCAAGCACCCGCTCGCCCCGCGCGTGTCCCCCAAGAAGACGGTAGAAGGCGCGCTGGGCGGGCTCATAGGTGCGTTTGCAGGGGTGGCGCTTCTCAAAGTGCTGGCGCTGCCCTCGCTGGCGTGGCCTCATGCTGCCGTGCTGGCCTTGCTGGGCGGGGCCGTCAGCCCCCTGGGCGACCTGGCCGAGAGCCGCCTCAAGCGCTCCGTCGGCGTCAAGGACTCAGGGACGATTCTGCCCGGCCACGGCGGCCTGCTCGACCGCTTCGACGCCCTCATCGTGGCCGCGCCGCTGGCCTACCTGTACCTGCACTGGGCGATGGGGTGGTAACGCTTGCTTCGCTGCGCGTGTGGTTGATGGGTAGGCGCTCGGCTTCGCCTCGCTGTTGTAGGCGGCGCGTTCACGCTGCTCGCTGATGGAGAGATAGTTGAGATGGTTGGATCGTCAGGCAACCCTCCCAGCCATCTCCCCATCCAACCCACTACAAGCCCGCGAAGCGGAGCGGAACGCCCTTTTTGCCGCGCCGTACACACACCGCACACATCTTTACCGAGGCATGGGTTTATTCATCCCCAGCAAGCGGCCTGTCCCTCGCCGGTTTGACTACGAGCCGCGTTTCTACGACCCCTCCCGCGACGAGTCGCTGCGCCAGCGCCTGCGCGTGGCCCGCAAGACGCGCAAGCGCAGCAACCCCACCAAAGCGCTCTACTACGGCGTCGTGCTCGTCATCGTCCTCTACATTCTGAACGAGCTGGGCAAGGTGGCATGATGCTTTCCGAGGGCGCTGCCGGGGGCGAGGGCATCATCCACGTGATGCCTGAACCGCTGGCCAACAAGATCGCGGCGGGCGAGGTGGTGCAGCGCCCGGCGTCTGCGCTCAAGGAACTCGTCGAGAACAGCCTGGACGCGGGGGCGCGCCACGTGGGCATCCTGCTGCAAAGCGCGGGCAGCGAACTCCTCCAGGTGATGGACGACGGCTGCGGCATGAGCGCCGCCGACGCCGAGGCCTCCTTCCGCCGCCACGCCACCAGCAAGATCCGCCAGATCGAAGACCTGGAAACGCTCCAGACGCTGGGCTTCCGGGGCGAAGCACTGGCCTCCATCGCTGCCGTGGCGCAGGTGGAACTGCGCACGCGCCGCGCAGGCGATCCTGTAGGCACGCGCGTACGCTACGAAGGCGGCCATCGCATTGGACGCGAGCCCATCGCCACGCCAGCGGGCACGAGCGTGGCCGTGCGCAACCTTTTCTACAACGTCCCCGCCCGCCGCAACTTCCTCAAGAGTCCGGCCACCGAATACAAGCACCTGCTCGAAACCTTCCAGGTGCTCGCGCTCTCGCACCCCAGCGTGGCCTTTACGCTCCACCACAACGACGACGAGGTGTATCGCCTCGAAGGGCACCCCGACCGCCCCCTGCTGGAGGGGCTGCGCATCCGCATCGGCGACCTCTTCGGGGCCGAACATGCCGAGAAAGTCGTGACGGTCGAGGAGGCGACGAGCTACCTGACGGTGCGCGGCTTCGTGGGCCAGCCCGGCTTTTTCCGCCGCTCGCGGGGCGAGCAGTTCCTGTTCGTCAACGGGCGGTGGGTGCGGCACCGAGGCCTCGACCACGCCGTGTTTTCGGGCTACGACGTGCTTTTGCCGCAGGGCGCGTACCCGTTTTACGTCCTCTTCCTCTCGCTCGACGCCGGGCACGTGGATGCCAACGTGCACCCGGCAAAGGCCGAGGTCAAGTTCGACGACGAGCGGGGCGTGCATGGCTTCGTGCGCGCCGTGATCCGCAAAGCCCTCGGCGCCGCCACGATGACGCCGCAGATGTCGGAGGCGACCGTGGCCGCTGCCGCCGCGCGCTTCGCCCCGGCCGAGCGTGCCGCCGCTGGTCCGGCAGCCGATGTTGAAGTGGGCTCAGACGCGTCCGTGGCCGCGCCGTATCTATCTCGACCCGCGGTCACTTTTCTCGACGCACCCGGCAGCACGGGCGTGGAGGCATCCGCGCCGTCCGCCTTTCCAGCTTCTGCGCCCGGTACGTGGCCGGCCCCGCCGCCCGCCCCACCGGAGACACTGGCGTCGGGCACGCTTGGGCTCGAAGAAGTCGGCGACCGGGCCGACGTGCTCGTGCAGCTCCACGACGGCTACATCCTCACCTCCATCCGGTCGGGGCTGATGATCCTCGACCAGCAGGCCGCCCACGAGCGGATCCTCTACGAGCGCGCCCTGAACACCATGCAGAATGGCGTGGCGCTCACTCAGCAGCTTCTCTTTCCACGCACCGTCGAGTTCAGCGCGCCCGACCTGGCTCTCCTGCGCGAGCTGATGCCCGAACTGCGCGCCCTCGGCT
>CBDUBO010000386.1:0-3276 GCA_965365405.1 uncultured Rhodothermales bacterium
CCGCCGTTGTTGACGGTGACGAGGTCGCCGCGGTAGAGCGTGAACAGCGTGTCGTAGGGCGTGCAACTGGCGGCTGGCTGGCCCTGCGTGCCGAGCGGGCCGGGGTAAAATTCGGAATTACTGTAGGTGGAAGCTGCCAGGCGTACCTGCCCGCCCACCGTGCCGCCGATCCACAGGCCTGCGGCGAAAAGCGGACTGGCACCGCCCACGCGATACAGGCCGTATGGGCTGTTATAGGGAATCTGCAGGCCGGTGTTGCTCAGAGGTGAGTAAATACCGACCATGCTCAACACACCGCTAGCGGTGCCAGGGGCGCAGTTCTGCGCGTGGAGCGTGGGGGCGAGCAGGGCGAGTGAGCAGAGTAGCAGGAGGGGTCGCATCATGCAGGGGGACTGGGTTGTGGGGGAGTGGGCCGGCTCCGGGAACTGCCATCCCAACAGCCCCGGAGCCTGCGGCCTCACCACGAAACGGCCCTGCCGGTCGAGAAGGCGTTGGGAGGAGGTACAGCGCCCGAACCTTCTGTTCACCGCTACACACGCATCCGGCAGCAGCCTCTTCAGGGTACCTCACCCGCCGAGCCCGCGCCATCACGTGATTACGTGATATTGGGCCTGCTCCTGTGCCCTGCATCGCGTGATCGCACCAGAAGGCAGAGGGCTGTCAGGATTTCAAAACCCGACAGCCCTTCGGCACGCTTCCGCTATACACGTCCGCCTGCCAACCCAGCAGCACGAGCGGGAGCGTCGCCCATGGCAATCGCCGCGCCCCAGTCGCCGTGGTTGCTGGAGACACCGTGTGCTCGCGATACCCCATCACGTGAGTACGCCATTCTGCCACCCTCTCACGCGCCCATCGTCACCTTTACTGTCACCTCGCCCGCTTCGGGCAGCGCCATGCGGGCGGTGCCGTTTTGCACTTCGATGCCCGCACCCTCGGCCCGCACGACGCGCGAGGTGCAGCCTGTGGGATTGGCCACTTCGACGTGCACCGTGCCTTTGCCGGGCAGGCGCAGCGTGGCTTTAAAGCCGGGCCACTCGTCGGGTATGCAGGGAGCGATGCAGAGGTGCGTGCCGCCTTCGAGCCTGAGGCCGAGAATGCTCTCGATGCCCACGCGGTACATCCACCCTGCCGAGCCGGTGTACCACGTCCACCCGCCGCGCCCGACGTGCGGGGCCACGCCGTACACGTCGGCGGCGATCACGTAGGGCTCGGCCATGTACGTGTCCGCCCCTTCGGTTGTGCGGGTATGCGCAACGGGGCTGAGCATCGTGAGCAGACGCGCGGCGCGGTGGCGGCGGCCCGCCTGCGCGAGGGCGCGCACGGCCCAGAGCGCAGCATGGGTGTACTGGCCGCCGTTTTCGCGCACGCCGGGCAGATAACCCTTGATGTAGCCCGGATCGTGGGGCGTCTTGTCGAAGGCGGGCGTGAGCAGGCGGATAATCCCCGCCTGTTCGTCCACCAGGCGGCTTTCCATCGCGTCGAGGGCCTGGGCGGCGCGTGCCTCTGAGGCGGTGCCGCTGAGCACCGACCACGCCTGGGCAAGGGCGTCTATCTGGCACTCGTCGTTCTCCTTCGAGCCGAGCGGCGCGCCGTTGTCGTAGTAAGCGCGGCGGTACCACTGGCCGTCCCACCCCACTTCCTCGGCGTTGAGGCGCTGGTGGAGCGTTTCGCGGTAGGCGCGGTACCGCGCAGCACGTTCGGTTTCGCCGCGCGCCTCGACGAAAGGCAGCCAGCGGCCCAGGATGTCATAGATGAAGAAACCGAGCCAGACGCTCTCGCCCCGGCCTTCGCGGCCCACGCGGTTCATGCCGTCGTTCCAGTCGCCCACGCCCATGAGCGGCAGGCCGTGCGGCCCCTCCGTAAGCGAGCGGTCAATGCTGCGGCAGGCGTGCTCGTACAGGCTGGCCGGGCGGTCGAGCGTTTCGGGGTGGAGGAACACCTCGTCCTCCCCTTCTTCGAGAAGCGGCGCGTCCACCCAGCCCACCGTTTCGTCCAGCACGGCCGTGTCGCCCGTGGCCTCGACGTAATGGGCGGCGAGATAGGGCAGCCACAAGAGGTCGTCCGAAAAGCGCGTGCGGATGCCTTTGGAGGCGGGCGGGTGCCACCAGTGCAGCACGTCGCCTTCCTGAAACTGATGGGCGGCGTTGAGGAGCAGCTGGCTGCGGGCGCGCTCGGGCAGGGCGAACAGGAGCGCCGAAGAATCCTGAAGCTGGTCGCGGAAGCCGTACGCGCCGCCGCTCTGGTAAAACGCCGACCGCGCCATGATGCGACACGCGAGGTTCTGGTAGAGCAACCACCCGTTGAGCATCAGGTCGAGTTCGGGTGCGGGCGTCTCGACGTGCACGGCACCTGTCAGGCCGCGCCAGAAGTTTTTGGATGCTTCCAGCGCCTCGGCGCGCGTTTGGGCGTCGGCGTAATGGGCCGCGACCTTGGCGGCAGACGCTTCGGTGTCGGCCTCGCCCATCACCCAGCAGCCCTGCCACGTTTCGCCGGGCGCAAGGGTGAAGCGGCGGCTGTGGGCAAAACACGGATCGTCCGGCGTGCCCGTTTCGCCGCCCAGTGGTGCCGCGTGGGTGACGGCGGCAGGGGCGCTTTCGCTGCCGCCCGCTCCCACGAAGGCCGCCCGGCTCGTCGTGTGCCCTCCTTCGCCCGTGCCGTGCAGGACGGAAAAGGCGACCAGATGGCTGAACTCGCCACGGGCGCTATTGTGGGCATGTAGTATGTCGCCTTCAGCCCACGTCTCCACCTTGCCCGCCGTTTCGTGGGGTAGCACGCCCAGCACGAGCCGTGCGGCGGCAAAAACCGTCAGGTGGCGAGGCGCGCGGCCCGTGTTGGTGATCTCGACCTCGACGAGCCGGGCGGGGGCGTCCGGGGCGGCGAAGACGGTGACGTGTTGCGCCAGCCCACCATGCACCGTCTGGTAGCGCGAAAACCCCCAGCCGTGCTCGACGGTGTGCAGGGCGGGCAGCCCGTGCGGGCCGGGCGTGAGCGACCAGAACGCGCCGGCCTCTTCGTCGCGGGCAAACAACAACTCGGACGGCGGGTCGGTGACGGGGTCGTTGGCCCAGGGCGAGAGCCGGTTTTCGCGGCTGTTGACGCTCCACGAGTACACGATGCCGCGCTCGGAGACGATGCTGCCCACGCGCTCATTGGCGATGACGTTCGTCCACGGCAGCGGGGGCAAGTCCTTGCCGGGAAAAACATGCACACGGTAGGCGCGCCCCCCGTCGGCAAAACCGCCGTAGCCATTGCTGAACAGCAGATCGTCCGTGGCGG
>CBDUBO010000387.1:0-3276 GCA_965365405.1 uncultured Rhodothermales bacterium
GGCGCGGCAGCGCAGCCCGCCAGCACAGCCAGCAGCAGGCAGCACAGCAGAAGGTGCCGCAACGTGTCGGAACCCG
Organism: uncultured Rhodothermales bacterium; assembly: GCA_965365405.1. Taxonomy (GTDB): domain Bacteria; phylum Bacteroidota; class Rhodothermia; order Rhodothermales; family BA12; genus CBDUCD01. Next base: position 77 of record CBDUBO010000387.1, read on the forward strand.
GCGAGACGTACAAAAGGCGTGTGGTGGAGTGGGCGTGACCCGGATGCGAAGATAGTATGCGTGCGAGAGATCGCCTACGCTGCCAGCCCCTGCGGGCGCCTACAGACGCTGCTGCACGCGCGGCAGCCACGCCTGCCGCCACGCGGCAAAGCGCCCCTCGCGCAGCGCTGCTCGCATCTCGGCCATCAGCCACAGGTAGAACTGCAGGTTTTGAAGCGACGCGATGCGCAGCCCCAGCAGCTCGTTGGCCACGAACAGGTGCCGCACGTACGCCTTCGTAAACGTCTGCGACACGTAGCGGTCGAGGCCGGGATCGAGGGGCGAAAAATCCGCCTCCCATTTCTTGTTGCGGATGTTGACGATGCCCTCGGTGGTGAAGAGCATCCCGTTGCGGCCGTTGCGCGTCGGCATCACGCAGTCGAACAGGTCCACGCCGCGCGCCACGTTCTCAATGAGGTTGGCCGGCGTGCCCACGCCCATCAGGTAGCGCGGCTTGTGGGCGGGCAGAATCGCGTTGACGACCTCGACCATCGCGTACATGTCCGCGGCGCTTTCGCCCACCGACAGCCCGCCGATGGCGTAACCGGGGAAGTCCAGCTCGACGAGGGCGCGGGCCGAAGCGCGCCGCACCTCCGGGAATACGACGCCCTGCACAATGCCGAAGAGCAACTGAGGGTAGCCGTAGCGCGGCTCGGTGGCATCGAAGTGGCGGCGTGCGCGCTCGGCCCACCGCAGCGTGAGCGCGTTGGACTGCCGCGCGTACGATTCGTCGGCGGTGCCGGGCGGGCACTCGTCGAGCACCATCATGATGTCCGAGCCGATGGCGCGCTGCGCCTCGACGACGTTTTCGGGCGTGAAGAGGTGGTAGCTGCCGTCGATGTGGCTTTGAAAGCGGACGCCTTCTTCCGTCAGCTTGCGGCGGTCGGCGAGCGAGAATACCTGGTAGCCGCCCGAATCGGTCAGGATGGGGCCGTCCCACCGCATGAAAGGGTGGAGGCCACCTGCCTGTTCGAGCAGCGCCGTGCCGGGGCGCAGGAACAGGTGGTAGGTGTTGCCCAGGATGATCTGCGCGCCCACGTCGTCGCTGAGTTCGCGGGGCGAGACGCCCTTGACCGACCCGACGGTGCCGACGGGCATGAAGATGGGCGTCTCGATGGTGCCGTGCGCCGTTTCCAGGCGGCCCAGCCGGGCATCCGTCTCGGCGTCGGTGTGGAGGAGGGTGAAGGGGGACGTGGGCAAGGGGAAAGGGCGATTGGGCAATAGAGACGGGAAAATGGCCAATGCCGAACCAGCCAACCGTCAATTGTCGGTGGGAAAGCCTGTCGAAACGCGCCGTGATCCCTTCTGAACAGCACGGCGCGGCAGGCGCAAGCCAGCCGGCTGGCTCGTCTCAGCCCGCCTCTACCCTTGCGTGCTGGGGGCCGGCGGCGTGTCGGCGGGGGCAGTTTTTTCCAGCGCCTGGTGCAGGCCGGACGTGTCGCCGCCCCAGTTGAGGTCGAGCGTCATCGCATCGCGGTAGGCTTTGTAGAACGTCATCACGATGGCCGTCACAGGCACGGCGATGAGCAGGCCGAAAATGCCCATGAAGTAGCCGAACACGAAAAGCGACAGGATGATGAGCACGGGGTGCAGGCCCACGTGGTCGCTCAGGATTTTGGGCCCCAGGATGCTGCCTTCGAGCAGGGACTGACCCATCAGCACGGCCACCACTACGATGAGGTCTTTGACGACAGGATCGCCGAAGATGAGCGCCACGGCGATGCCCAGCACCATCGTGATGAGCGCGCCGATGTTGGGGATGAGGTTGAGCAGACCCGCGACGAGGCCCAGCAGGATGGCGAAGGGAAAGCCGAAGATGGTGAGCAGCACGGCCACGTTGAAGGCGGCGATGGCGCTGATGGTCATCTGCCCGCGCAGGTAGCTGCCCACGATGCGGCCTGCCCCCATCAGGTAGTCGCGCCGCCCGCCGAAGGTGGGAAACACCTCGGCCACGCGCCGCGCGATGTGGGGATAATCCTTGAGCAGGTAGTAGAGCACGACCGGCAGCACCGCTGCGAGCGTGACGGCTCCCAGAATGGCGGTGATGCTGGAGACGACGCGCGTCACGATGAGGGGCAGCGAGGCCGTCAGGCTGCTCACGAATTCCTGCAAGCCACCGGTGATCTGACCCACGATGACGTCTTTGTCCGCAATGCCCGCCTGTGCCATCCGGTCGAGCAGGGGCGAGGTGGTAGCCCACGTCCGCAACTCGCCGATGGCCCCGACGAGGCGGACGCCGAGCGTCTGTACCTCGCCCAGCAGCGTCGGCACGACGAGCACGAACAGGAGCGTGAGTACGCCCACGACGGTGAGCACGAAGCCGAGCGCGGATGCCCACCGGGGTACGCCGTAGCGGTGCCGCAGCCACGACACCGCCGGTTCGAGAAAGTAGGCGATGAGGTACACGGCCAGGAACGGCAGCAGAATACCCGCCAGTTGTTGCAGCAGCCACAGCACCAGCAGGAGCGAGCCCGCCAGCAGCAGGCCCCGCACCGGGCGCAGGTTGCGCAAAGGCCAGATGAGGATGGCTCCGGCAGCGGCCACGAGCGGCGGGTTGATGAACGTGCCCGACTCCGGGGCCTCGTGCATCTCGTAGAGCATCACGAGCAGCAGCACGAAGGCCCCACCTACCACCACGGCCTCCAGCGCCGTGCGGCGGGTCGTCTGGGCGGCGTCGGAAGGTTCGGGCATAGCAACGGTCAGTTTGTCAACGGGCAATCGCCACGGACAAAGGCGAGGAGAAGTACGTGCTTCTCACGGACCATTGGCTGTGCGGACTGTTCGCCATCGATCATTTTACCTGTTGCTGCCTGTGCGCAGCGTATCGGTGGGGGCACGCACAGGCACGGGTGCGGCCTGGAGGGCGGCCTCGCGCGCTTCCAGCCGCTGCTGCCACTCGTAGAGTTCACGCTGCCGCTCCTCGATCTCCTGGTGCGAGGCGCGGATGGCCTGCTCGCGGATCTCGAACGGAGCTTGCTCGGTGTATCCGCGCCGCTCGAAATAGCGCTTGAAGAGGAAGTTCTCCTTGAGGGCCTCGGTCAGTTCGGCGCCCCGGAAGGCGGCCACCGCGCCCCACGCCGTCATCTCCTCGGCGTTGCGCGTTACGTTGCGGATGTCGGTCGAGATGGTGAGCAGGGTGTCCGAGGCGCGCAGCATCGTCT
>CBDUBO010000388.1:0-3271 GCA_965365405.1 uncultured Rhodothermales bacterium
GCGATGTCGTTGACGCAGTGGTTGACCAGGTCCTGCCCGACGGTGTCGTGCCGCCCGGCCAGAAAGGCAACTTTGAGCTTGGTGCCCACGCCGTCTACGGACGACACGAGCACGGGACGAGCATAGCCACTGAAATCGGGCTCGAAAAAGGCTCCGAACGCGCCGATGCCGGTGAGCACGCCGGGCGTGAACGTGGGGCGGACGAGGTTCTTGATGCGGCGAACGGTTTCTTCGCCCGCGTCGATGTCAACGCCCGCGTCCTTATACGTGGTCATGGAAATTGCAGAGGTGGAAGGGTCAGAAAGATCAGCTTTGGGGCGCTTTCCAGGGCGGCGCGGTGCGGCCCAGAAAGGCCTCGATACCCGCCCTGAAGTCGGGCGTGGTGCGGGCGAGGGCGTTGGTTTGCACGGCATGGCCGAGGGCTTCGGCGAAGCCCATCCCGCCCAGGCGCGCCAGCAGGCTTTTGGTGAGCGCCACGGCGCTGCCGCTCGTCTCCGTCGCAAGCTCGCGCACCAGTTCGTCCACCTCGGCGTCGAGCCTTTCGGCGGGCACGCTGCGCGTCACCAGCCCCATCGCCGCGGCCTCGCTGCCGGAGAGGAGCGCCCCGCGCAGCAGCAGGTCGCGCGCCCGCGCCTCGCCCACCTTGCCCGGCACGAACAGCATTACGATGGCAGGCACGAAGCCGAGCCGGACTTCAGGAAAGCCAAGCTTCGCCTCCTCGGCCACGAAGCTGAAGTCGCACACCGCCGCCAGCCCGCACCCGCCCCCGATGGCCGCACCGTTGACTTTTGCCACGACGGGTTTGGGATGGGTGTAGATGGTTTCGAACAGGCGGGCGAGCGCGGCAGAATCGTCGAGGTTGTCGAGCGTGGTGGCCGTCTGCATGGCGCGGAGGGCATCCAGGTCGGCCCCGGCGGAGAACGCAGTGCCGGCACCCGTCAGCACAACCGCCCGCAGCGACTCATCCATCGCCGCCCTGTCCAGTTCAGCTTGCAGTACCTCCACGAGCGCACGGCTGAGCGCGTTGCGGCGATCGGGGCGGTTGAGCGTGAGCGTGAGGCACGGCCCGTCTCGGTGGCTGAGGAGAAGTGAATCGGTCATGCCGAAAGATAGGGACGTGGGGAAGAGGGAAGAGCGATTGGGCAGTGGGCAATGGGCGATGGGCAATTCGGCAATGGGTAACGGAAAGGCCGCAGAGGCGCAATTCATTGCGCCCTGGCGCGTGGTACGCCCTCCTGCACCCTGACACACCTTCCGCTTTCTCCTACAAGCCCCGCAAAGCGGGGCGTCAACCCACTGCAAGCGAGCAAAGCGAGCGCACGATCCACTTCCCTAAAACGTCGCGCTCACCTGCATACGCGCCGTGTGGATGGCGGGCGCGGCGGCAGGCGCGCGGCCGTCGTAGGCGAGCGACAGGTTGAGGTAGCGCGTGAGCACGTACTGGAAGGTGACGTTCCACAGAAACGACGTGCCCGGCCCCCGGCCTTCGGTGAGTTCGTAGGCGGCTTGCCCACGGGCGTCCCCTTCCAGCCGCACGCGGGCCGCCTCGGCCGTTGCGCTGAGCACGTAGCGCCCTGCCCGGCTCAGGCGCGCGTCGAGCGGCAGGCGCGCGACGGTGGCGGTGCGCCCCGCCGTGCGGTCGCGCTTGCGGGCGTAGTGTGCCGAAGCCCCCGCCTGGAAGCCGGGCAAGGGGGTCCACGTCGCGCCGACCTCGAAGGCGCTGCTGGTGATCTGAAAGCGGCGGCTGGCGTAGCGGGCGCTCTCGGCGCGGTCGCGCTCCCGCGTGGCCCCGCCGCGCAACCCCAGCCGCGCCACCGGCCGGTAGCGCCCCTCGGCCCGGTACGTCTCCACCCGGCGCGACTCCGTCTCGCCCGCCAGCTGGTTGCGCGACCGCAGCAGGCTGCCCGACAGGTCGAGCCCGTAACGCATCTCCCCTCTGAACAAAAAGACCTCCTGCCCCACGCGGATGCGGCCGTTCTGGGTGAAGACGGGGTCTAGAAAGCGGCTGAGGTCGAGCAGGTAGAGGCGCGTCAGGTCGGGGCCGCTGTTGCGCTCGTTCACGTCGAGCGTGGTGCGCGTCGAGAGGCGCGAGAGCAGGCGCTGCCAGGGCTGCGCGGGGCCGCTCCACAGCCGCGCGGGGTCGAAGCCGAGCCGGACGCGCGCCTGCACGCCGATGACGCCCACGAGCGTGTCGGAGGGCACGAACGTCTTGGCATAGATTCCCTCGAACGGCGTCGTTTCAGGGATGAACTCGTCCAGGTCGAGCAGGCCGTTGCCATTGAGGTCCTGCCACACGTACTGCGCCTCGGCCAGTTCGGGGCCGACGCGGACGTAGATCTCCTGGAGGCGCGGGGCGCGCTGCGTCTGCGCTTCGTAGCCCACGTTGAAGTCGAAGGCGCGGCGCAGCGGTGCCCAGCGCAGGTCGAGTTGGAGCGCGACGGTTTCGCCGTCCTGCCGGCCCTCCTGCCCCACGAACGCATCGGCGTAGCGCTTGCGGCGCAGCCCCACGCTGCTCTGCACCTGAAACGCGGCACCAGGCTGGTAGCGGAGCGTGCCGCTGAGCGTGCGCGCCAGCGCGGCGTATTGCAGCGCACCATCCAGCGGCTCCTCTTCGCGCCGGAGGCCGTACGACAGCGACGCTTCGAGGGCTTCGTCCCGCCATGCCACGCCGGGGCGCACGTCCACGAAGGCGAGCGAGCCACGCCCCACGCTGTCTGCGCCCGCCACGCTGCCGTAGTGCTGGGCCCGCCGCTCGTGCTCGACCTCTACGCGGGGCCGGAAGCGGCCTTCCAGCAGGGGCTGCTCCAACAGCGCCTGCTGCCGCAGCCACGACCCCCGGACGCCTGCCGCGGCGTCGTCGCTGCGGGCAAGTGCACCGGCGTAGCGCACGACGGGGCCGCCCGGCTCGGCGGTTTCGGCCTGGAGAGCGGCGCGTTCGGCCCGGAAGGCTGGCCCACGCTCCAGCCGCCCCAGTGTCAGCCCCACCAGGCTCAGGGGCGTCACGAGCAGGCGCACGCCGCCTTCGTCAGTCAACTCGCGCACGGCGGCGTCCGGGCTGGTGGCGGCGCTGCCGAAGGCGTCCGTCAGGTTCCACGTGCGGGCAAAGTCCACGGGCCGCAGCCGGTCGAACGAGACGAACGTGCGGGCGCGGAAGTGGCGGGCATAGTGCGCCTCGACGCGCCCGATGGGCGTGGCGACGGGCGAGAGGCGTGCCCCGGCGGTGTAAGCCTGCCCCGCATCGTCGGAGGCGTCGAGGCTGGAAAAGCGGTTG
>CBDUBO010000389.1:0-3266 GCA_965365405.1 uncultured Rhodothermales bacterium
TCAAAGTCGGAGGGGGCTACGCCACCGTGAACTCGCTGCTGACGTGGAAGCAGTCCACCGACGAGTGGTTCACCGTGGGCGGCGGCGTCACGCGCAAGGCTACCAACGACGTGTGGGGGTTGGTATACAGCCTGGCCAAGCTCAACGGCGAGATTTACGTGGGTGGGCGGTTCGACAAGGCGGGCGGCGTGGGGGCCAACTCGATTGCCCGGTGGGACGGGACGAACTGGGCGGCACTGGGAAGCGGGGTGGGCGGTGAAAACCTCCAGGACGTGAACGCGCTCGTGCCCTACGGCACCGACCTGTACGTCGGTGGGCGCTTTCTGACGGCGGGATCGGTTTCGTCGCGTGCCGTTGCCCGGTGGAACGCCACGACGCAGACGTGGGCGGGGCTGGAAGGGGGCCTGAGCGGATCCGACTTTGCACTTACCCACGCGCTGGCGCGGCACGAGCAGCGCCTCTACGCGGGCGGCATCTTTATGACGGCGGGTGGGGCCCCGGCCAGCGGCTTCGCGCAGTGGCACATCCAGGGCACGCCGCCGCCCGCCGGAGCCACGGTGCGCGTAGACCCGGGCCGCGTTGAGTTCACCGAGCTGATCGCCGGGCGCGAGGCTACGCAGATCGTGACCGTCACCAACGTCGGCGCGGCGGCCACGATGACGGGCGAGGTGGGTGCCCTGCCCGCGCCGTTCAGCGTCGTCAGCGGCGGGGGGGCGTTCACGCTCGCGCCGGGGCAGTCGCGCAGCGTCACCGTGCGCTTTGCGCCCACGGCAGCAGGCGACTTCAGCGCCACGCTCAGCATCACCCACAACGGCACCAACACGGGCAGCCCCGTCGCCGTCGCCGTGACGGGCAAGGGTGCGAACCCCAACCAGACCGTCGCCCTCCGCGCGTTCGATCCGCAGGGCACGCAGCTTTTCGTGGCCGCCAACGGCGACCACCAGACCTACGGCTTCGTCTTCGGCACCAACGGCTACGGCGACCGCTCCAAAGCGATGGGCTTCAGCCTGCCCACGGGCACCACGCGCGGCGCGCTTTCGCAGGTGCGGGCGTGGTTCATTTACAAGAAAGCCGGGCTGGGCGAGCGCACCTACACGCTGCACATCTACGACGGCTCGATGATCAGCGGGCCGTCCGGGCAGCCGCTCTACAGCAAAACGTACCGCCTGGCCGACATCGCCGCCGACGACCTGTTCTCGACGGCCTCTGGCCCGACGACGTACACGTTTGATCAGCCCGTCGAGGTCGGCCCTTCGTTTTTCGTCGTGTTCGACTTCGGCACCTACACGGCCCAGGAGGCCGTGATGGTGTCGCTCTCCAACACCGATGAGATGAGCCGCCGGGTACCCGAAGTGTGGGAGCAGTGGGCAGACGGGCGGTGGGCCAACGTGTCGGATGCGTGGACGGGCAACCAGAGCGCGCCGGGCACAGGCCGCCGGGGCTGGTACCCGTGGGTCGAGGCGACGGTGACGACGGGCACGGGCACGCCCAACAGCCCCGCCGAGGAGGTGGCGGAAACCACGCTCTCGCAGAACACGCCCAACCCGTTCGGCACGCAGACGGCAGTCGCGTTCACCCTCGCCCGCGCAGAGCACGCCACGCTCGTCGTACACGACGTGCTGGGCCGCGAGGTGGCGCGCGTGGTGGATGCGGTGCTGCCTGCCGGGCACCACACCGTTCCGCTCAGCGCCGACGCGCTCTCCAGCGGTACGTATTTCTACACCCTCCGTGCTGGCGGCTACGTGCAGACGCGCCAGATGACGGTTGTTCGATAACCCCCACGACCATGGTTGCCATTCCTGTTGCGTTCAAAGTCCTTTTCGCGCTCCTCACTGCCGGGCTGCTCGTCTTCGTGACCGTGTTCGTGGGGCAGGGCGTGCATCGGCTGCGGGGGGCGGCAGCGGCACGACGCGCTGCCCGCACCGCTGCGGCGGCCATGCTGGCGTGGCTGGCCCTCACCGGGGCCGTCGCGGCGACGGGCTTTTTCGCCGACTTCGGCGCCGTTCCACCCCGACTCGCCTTTGCCATCGGGCCGGCCTTCGTGGCCGTCGTCGTGCTGGCGCTGTTGCGTCCGGTGCGGCGCGTGGTGGCGTACGCGCCCTTCACGTGGCTGATCTACGCGCAGAGCTTCCGGGTACTGCTGGAGGGGCTCCTGTGGGGGCTGTACGAAGTGGGTGTCGTGCCCGTGCAGATGACGTTTGAGGGCCTCAACTTCGACATCGTGACGGGCCTTTCGGCCCCGTTCGTGGCCTGGCTGGTGAGCCGCGAGGACGCGTGGGCGCGTCCCATCGCCATTGCGTGGAACGGGGTGGGGCTGGGGATGGCGCTCACCATTGTCACCATCTCCATCCTGTCGTCCCCCGTGCCGTTTCGCACCTTTACCGAAGGCCCGGCCAACACGTTCGTGGCCACCGTGCCGTTCGTGTGGCTGCCCGCGTTCGTGGTGCCGCTCGCGCTCCTGTTCCACCTGTGGTCGCTGGGGCAACTCATTGGCGCGCGGCAACCTCGAATTCGGGGGGTGCGCGCGGCGATGCCTGCCGTGACGACCTCGTAGTCTGGCAAGGCCCCTGCCTGGTCGCTGGAAATAGGCATGTCTGCCCATGTGGCACCCGTACGTACTTCGGTACCCTGCAGTGGATGGCAGCAGCCACTTCTGACGAAACCCAACCCTCAAACGCAAACATGAAATCCCTCTCGCGCCTCTCCCTCCTCGCGCTTCTGCTCCTCGGCCTGGCCGCCTGCGACTCCGGCGACCCGGACGACGCGCCGGGTTTCGGCGGCAAAGCATCGGTCAAAGTCACTGGGGCCGTCGCCAAGACGTTTTCCGCCAGGGCCATCTTCACCCTCGTCACGGAGGACGGAAAAACGTACTTCAACCTGCTGCTGGCGGACAAGATGATCGGCGAGGACGCCGCGCACGCCGTCCTCTTACAGCGGCTCGGCCAGCGCCCCGCGGTGGGCACCTATGCCGTGGACGGAGCCGACGTGCTGGGCCTCTACATGGGCGAGAGCGGCGAGGAAGACGACTGGATCGTCGGCGCGGACGCGGGCGAACTCAAAATCACACGCTCGGCAGCAGACGTGGTGGAAGGCACCTTCAGCTTTACCGGCTTTCTCTTCGGCTCGGAGGACGAGGTGACGGTGACGGGTTCGTTCGAGGCGAAGTACGTCGAGGACGCGCCCGACCTGTCGAAGATGGGCCACTGACCGCACGCTTTCCGGCTCTCCGGGAGGGGGCGCGCCTGCGGGTCGCCCCCTCTTTTTTT
>CBDUBO010000390.1:0-3260 GCA_965365405.1 uncultured Rhodothermales bacterium
CCGAAGCAGATGATCTACCGCGTCAACAGCGGCTACCTGCCCACCTCGACGTGGTTGCACGAGGCCGCCGAGGGCGGCGGGATGCTGGTGGGCGAGATGTGCCATTTTCTCGACCTGATGACGTTTCTGGCAGGCGAGACGCCCGTGCGCGTCTACGCGCAGTCACTCGCGCTCGGCCGCGCCGACCTCTCCGACCTGGATAACCTCACCATCAGCGTGACCTTCAGCGGCGGCTCGACGGGCATGCTGGCCTACTCGACCGTCGGCGACAAGGCATTTTCGAAAGAGCGGCTCGAAGTCTTCGGTGGCGGCGTGGCCGCAGCGCTCGACGACTTCCGCGTGCTCGAAATCACCAGGAACGGGAGGCGCGACCGCAAAAAGGCCGCAAACCAGGACAAAGGCCAGGCCGCCCAGATGCAGGCCACCATCGAGGCGTTCCGCAAGGGCACGAGTCCCATCGCGCCAGATGAACTCTTTGCCGTGATGGACGCTGTTTTCGCTGCCCGGCAGTCGCTCCAGACCGGTGCGCCCGTCGAGTTAAACGCGGCCGTGGCGGTTTGATGGCGGAAGCAGAGCCGTTGCAGTGGCCGTCCGGCGCGCCGCTGCTGTCGGGCGTGGCTCGGTGGCGGCGCATGGCGCGGACGCTGCGCTACCTGCGACCCTGGCAGGTGGCAGGGCGCGTCGTGGCCGCCGTGCGGGCGCGGTTGCCGGTGCGGTTACCTGAGCCACCTGCTGACCTGCGCGGCGCGTTCCGCCCGCGTGTCGTGCCGCCGCAGCACGAGCCGTGGAATAGCGCTGAGGGGCTTAGAGCAGGCCGGTTCTGCTTTCTGAACGAAAGGGCTGAGTTGGGCCGCCCCGTCCGGTGGGGTGCGCCCGAAAAGCCCCTCCTGTGGCGCTTCAACCTGCATTACTTCCACTACCTCCACCTGCTCGAACGGGACGAGCAGGTGGCGCTTTGTCGCGACTGGATGGCCGCACACCCGCCTACCGTGCAACCCGCGTGGCACGCCTACCCCACGTCGCTGCGCATCGTCAACTGGTGCCGGGCGGGCATCGAGGCGGCTGATCTCCAGGCAAGTCTTTACGGGCAGGCGGCGCACCTGTATCGCAACCTGGAGACGCACGTGATGGGCAATCACCTGCTCGAAAACGCCCGCGCCCTCGTTCACGCGGGCCGCTTTTTCGAGGGGGAGGGCGAGGCGCCGCGCTGGCTCGAAAAGGGTCTGGCGATCTACAGACGCGAAGCGAGAGAACAGATCCTGCCTGACGGCGGCCACTTCGAGCGCTCGCCGATGTACCACGCGCTCATGCTCGAAGGTTTTCTGGATGTACTGAACCTTTTGCCAGAAGGCCACCCCGACAGACCGTTTTTCCGCGAGACGTGCAGCGCGATGGTAGCGGCCTTCCAGCCGTTCGTTCACCCCGACGGCAGCCTCGCCCTGTTCAACGACAGCACGCAGGAGATTGCGCTTGAGCCCGCCATCCTGCTAGACTACGCCGACGCCCTACTCGGCACCCGCCCCTCGCCTCGGTGGAGTCTGCCCGCGACGGGCTACCACGCCTTCCGAGACGAGACGTGGTATTTCGTCTGCGACGCGGGTCCGGCGGGACCGGATTACCTCATGGCCCACGCCCACGCCGACGTTTTCTCTTTTGAGTTATCGGTCGGAGGCGTGCCGTTCGTCGTGGATACGGGCGTCTATGCCTACGCGCCCGGCGCTGCCCGCGACTTCGTGCGGCAGACGCGCGCTCACAGCACGCTCGAAATAGACGGCGCAGACCAGATCGAGACGTGGGGCAGCTTCCGCGTGGGCCGCCGTGCCGCGCCGCACGATGTGGAGACTATGCGAACGGGTCGCACGCTCCAGGTCACGGGCCGCTTCAGCGGTTCCGCACGCCAGATCGGTGACGGCCTTACGCACCAGCGCGCATTCATGCTCGATGCCGACGCGGGCACGCTGCGTATCGAGGACGAAGTGAGGGGGCGGGGGCGTCACCACTTGGCCTCCCGGCTCACGCTGCACCCGGACGTCGCAGTGCGCGTCGAGGGCTGCGAGGCGTGGCTCGAACGCGCGGGTGTGCGGCTGCACGTGACGGCGTCGCACCCGCTGGCGGTAGAACAGGGGTGGCACTGCCCGCGCTTCGGGGTTCGAGAGGCCCGCCCGGTACTGGTGCTAACCGAGAAAACGCCCGAGCAGAAGGGCCTATGCTGGGTAATTCGGCGAATCGCTTAAGCGCACTGTCGGAACGCCGATGGAAGGGAGGAATAGGTTTCTAACGACTTCCCCCCGTAACGATGCTCGACCGATGGAAAGCAGCCTTTGTGCTGCCCGTGTTTGTGTTGCTTGCCGGTTCGCCCATGCACGCTCAGGAGGCTCCGCTGTTTGCGCTCCAGTGGAGCGACCCCTCAAATCCAGGTTTGTTTAAATACCAGACGGCCATGGTGCGGTTGGGGGAGAGCGGCTGGATCAGGCTGCTCAACGGGCACCCTGAGGGGCGGCGCGCCATCGTCGTTACCCATCCCCACAACACCATCTGGAAAAACGCGGACGACCGCTGCCGCGACGCTTCGGGCTCGCTTGCGCATCTTTCGCAAAGTCCTAAGGCGAACAGCCGGGACATGTTCAAAAATGACTTGGGCGGCGACGGACTTCCTTCGGGCTACTCATGCCCGTGGCTGGACGGCTGGATCACCCGCGAGAAAGTCCGCAGCCAGCAGCGTGTGGACGAGTTGAAAGCGGGCGGCGTCGATCTGAACTTTCTCATTTTCGATGTCGAGTCCAAAATTGACTGGCTCAAGCTAGATGGAGCCTGGCGCAGGGCCATCCAGGCCGATCCGCGCTGGGCACAGACCAAGCCGGTGCTGGATTCGCTCAAGCGGGTAGCCACAGGCGATCCGGTGGCCTCGTTCGACTTTGAAGGAGGAAGCGACGACGGTCACGCCTGGAATGCCTATATGTGGGCGCAGCAGGCACGAGCGTTGACCGAAGGTGTTTTCAACGTGTTTGAGGACGCCTATCCGGGCCTCAAAGGATCAAACTATGAGCATCACGGCCGCCGCGCCGACGACACGACGGTCGAAACTTATGGTTGGGAGTTCTACCAGACAGCTGTCACGGGAACGCACGCCTCCGATTCCCACTACGGCTGGATCATCCAGGCCAAAGACTTCAGCCTGGGAGTGCGTTCGCTGGGGCGAGAATCAGACTGGCTCGTCTTCGTCTTTGAGCAGCGTAAAGCAAGGGCCAGCGCGCGAGCAG
>CBDUBO010000391.1:0-3251 GCA_965365405.1 uncultured Rhodothermales bacterium
GTGCCGTGGCACGCCCTCCGGTGCCGCTGGTGGTGCGACGCGGGCGCACCACGGTGCGCCCCTACAGCACGGTACGCCCTCCTATCCGATCAGCAGCAGCCCGAGCCCGCCCACGGCAAAGCAATAGAACGCGAAATACTGGAGCGAGCGCTTCTGGACGAGGATCACGACGGCGCGGATGGCGAAGATGCCGCTCACGTAGGCGACGAGCGTGCCGAGCGCGAGCGGGACAGGCGCGACCGTCATGCCGGTGTCGAGCATGTCGAGCGTTTTGAGGAGCGTCGCGCCCAACACCACCGGCAGGAGCATCAGGAAGGAAAAGTCGGCGGCTTCCTTGCGGTCCACGTTCTGGTAAATGGCCGCGCAGATCGTCGCGCCGCTGCGCGAGATGCCGGGCACGAGCGCGCACGACTGCGCGATGCCGATGAAGACGGCCTTGAGCGGCGAGAGCACGCCGTCGGGCGCGGGGCGCAGGCGCGTGAGCAGCAGCAGCACGCCCGTCACGAGCAACATCCCACACACCAGGCGCGGGTCTGAGAACGCCCGTTCGAGCGGGTCTTTGAACAGCACGTACGCGATGCCCGTGGGTACCATCGTGACGAGCACGTAGAGTACCACACGCAGCGACGGAATGGGGCCACCCGAAGCTTCGGGCGCGTCGTAGCTCAATTCGTCGCCCCGCGCCTTTTCGATCTTACCCGGACGCAGCGCATCGGCCCACGCCGAGGGCCGCGACAGCGCCCCCAGCGCATCGGCCAGGATGCGCACGATGCGCTTCCAGTACACCGTCAGGATGGAAAGTGCCGTGCCGAAGTGCACGAACACCTCGAACGTCACGTCCTGATCAGTCAGGCCCAGCAGGTGCTCGCCCAGCACCAGGTGCCCGGACGACGAGATGGGCAGAAATTCGGCGAGTCCCTGCACGAGGCCGAGGACGATGGCTTGCCACCAGAGCATGGGGAAAAGGAGATGGTTTATTGGATGGTTGGTTAGACGATTCTGGTTCAACCCTGCATCAACCACCTAACCATCAGCAAACGCAGTGAGTAAACCATCTCGGCTTTTTAAAGCGATCGTTCGAAGCGGAGCCGGTAGTCGCGGTAAGTCGCATTGAAGTCGGCGCGGGTGAGCCGGAAGCCTTCGTGGAGCGCCATGATGGTCATGCCCGGATCGCGGTTGGGAAACGTGTCGAAGCAAAAGATGCGGAAGCCGCGGGCGCGGGCTTCCGCTTCCATCACGTAGAGCAGCTTGCGAGCGATGCCCTGCCGGCGAAACGCTTCGAGCACGCCGCCTTTGGCCGAGTAGTAGTTGAACCGGTTTTCGCGGTAGCCCACCTTGAACGCAACCGGCTCGCCTTCGACATACGCCAGGTACATCAGCAAATCCTCGCGCTCGAACGTGTTGATGATGCGCTCCTCGCTGAAGATCGTCCGGTTGAGGCGGCGGATCACGTCGAGCTGGTCGAAGCCGACGGGGTGGATGTCGAGGGCGGGCATGAGGCCGGATGAGGGGACGGGCGAGACGCGCGGCTGCGCGCCTAATCTACCTCAGCCACGGGTCGCCTGGGCAGGCCGCACAGCCACTTCACCCGGCGCAAAAACGCCTTCTTCGGTAACGATAGCCGTGATCAGCTGCGCGGGCGTCACGTCGAAGGCGGGGTTGTAGACCTTCACGCCGTCTGGGGCCGTCTGCCGCCCGAAGCCGTGGGTGATTTCGCGCCGGTCGCGCTCCTCGATGGGAATGTCGGCACCAGTCGCCGTCTCCACGTCCACCGTCGAGCGGGGGGCGGAAACGTAGAACGGCAGTCCGTGCGCCTTTGCCAGCACGGCCAGCCCGTACGTGCCGATTTTGTTGGCCGTGTCGCCGTTGGCCGCAATGCGGTCTGCCCCGACGATCACGGCGTCCACCAGGCCCTGCTGCATCACGTGGGCTGCCATTGAGTCCGTAATGAGGGTGGCGTCCACGCCTGCCTTTGCCAGTTCCCACGCCGTGATGCGGGCGCCTTGCAGGAGCGGGCGCGTTTCGCAGGCAAAGGCGCGCAGGTGCAGCCCGGCCTCGGCGGCCATCAGCAGGGGCGCGAGGGCCGTCCCGTAGCCGCTCGTGGCCACGCCGCCGGTGTGGCAGAGCGTGAGAACCGTCATACCGCTTTTGAACAGCGACAGGCCGTGTTTCCCCAACCTCCGCCCCGCCTCCTGGTCTTCCTCGAAAATGGCGTCTGCCTCACCGAGCAGCGCGGCGCGCAATTCACCACCGTCCGCCTCCCGGTTCGCTTCCACCACACCCGCCATCCGATCCAGCGCCCAGAACAGGTTGACGGCCGTCGGGCGCGTGGTGCGCAGCAGGGCGATGGCGTCGCGGGCTGCCCCTGCCGGATTGCTCGTTTCGCCGCCCAGCGCCAGCACCGTCCCGTACGCCGCCGCGATGCCGATGGCGGGCGCACCGCGCACGCGCAGGTGCCGGATGGCCTCGGCCATCTCGTCCACGGTGGTGATGGGTAGCCAGGTTTCTTCAGCGGGCAGGCGCGTCTGATCCAACAGATCAACACGCCCCTCGGCCTCGTTCCAGCGCAGCGGTGGAATCATGGAATTGCGTGACAGGTGGGGAAATGCGTAGGGACGCAATTAATTGCGCCCCTACCCTCGATCACATGCGCTGTCACGCCTGCACACCCTGGCTCGACTTGCTCAGGAAGTCGCGCAGGACGTAGTGCAGAATGCCGCCGTGCCGGTAGTAATCCACCTCGACGGGCGTGTCGAGCCGGCAGATGGTGTCGAACGTGACGGTCTCGCCGTTTTCGCGCGTGGCCGTGACCGTGATGGTCTGGCGCGGCTGCACGCTTTCGTCCACGGGAATCGCGTACGTCTCCGTGCCGTCGAATCCGAGCGACGCGGCGCTCTGGCCCTCTGCGAACTGAAGCGGCAGCACGCCCATGCCGATGAGGTTGGAGCGGTGGATGCGCTCGAACGACTCGACGATGACGGCCTTCACGCCCAGCAGGCCGGTGCCCTTGGCGGCCCAGTCGCGGCTCGAACCCATGCCGTAATCCTTGCCGCCCAGAACCACGAGGGGCGTACCCGCCTCCTGGTACTTCATCGAGGCGTCGTAGATGGGCATGACCTCGCCCGTGGGCAGGTATTTCGTTACGCCGCCCTCAGTGCCGGGCACCATCAGGTTTTTGATGCGGATGTTGGCAAACGTGCCGCGCATCATCACCTCGTGGTTGCCGCGCCGGCTGCCGTACGAGTTGAAGT
>CBDUBO010000392.1:0-3250 GCA_965365405.1 uncultured Rhodothermales bacterium
GGGTTGAGGTGCTGCCTGACCATTTTGATGGTGTTCAGGAGCTGCCCCAGCCCTTCAAGGGCGAAGTACTCGGCCTGCACGGGCACGAGCACCGAGTCGGAAGCGGTGAGGGCGTTGAGCGTGAGCAGGCCCAGGCTGGGCGGGCAGTCGATGACGATGAAGTCGTACTTGCGGCGGGCCTGGGCAAGGGCGTTTTTGAGGATGCGCTCGCGCTCGACCACGTCGATCATCTCGATCTCCGCGCCCACCAGGTCGATGTGCGAGGGAATGAGGTCGAGAAAGGGCATCTCCGTGTGCAGCACGGCTTCCTCGGACGTGACGGCCCCGATCAGGAGTTCGTACGCCGAGGCCGTCACGGCGCGCGGCTCGATGCCGATGCCGGACGTGGCATTGGCCTGCGGATCGAAGTCGAGCAGCAGCGTCGGGTGCTCTGCCGCCGCCAGCGACGACGCCAGGTTCACCGAGGTCGTGGTTTTGCCGACGCCTCCCTTCTGGTTGGCGACCGCAATAACTTTTCCCATGCGTACAGAGCGGATCAACCCCGCGTGCGGGGCAATAGACAGAAGGCTTTCGGGGCAGTCAGGGCCTTTTTGAATGTATGGATTTCACCCTCTCGGAGAAAGGCGAAGGGGGTTCTTCACGGAGCGGGGGCCGGGCAGGCGTGTTGTGTGTTTCGTGACGCCAGCCTGACACTTGGAGCCCGTTTCTTGCTTTCTGCCCCCTTCCGAAATCCGAAAGCGACGCTTCACGCAGTAAATCCGCCTTCCAAAATCTCCTAATGGCCCGACAGTTCGTTCTCAAGCGTGACAGCGCCCTGGCGCGCCCGGCGCTCACCATCGACTATGCCACCGCGCTCAACGCGCAGCAGTACGCGGCGGCCACGGCGGGCGGCGGGCCCATCCTCGTGGTGGCAGGTGCAGGCACGGGCAAGACGCGCACGCTCGTGTACCGCGTGGCCTACCTCGTCGAAACGGGCACGCCGCCCGAACGCATCACGCTGCTCACGTTCACGCGCCGCGCCGCCCGCGAGATGCTGAGCCGGGCCTCGACACTGCTCGACGGGCGCTGCGAGCGCGTCGAGGGGGGCACCTTTCACGCCTTCTGCGCCGCCGTCCTGCGCCGCCACGCGCCCCGGCTCGGCTTTCCAGCCCACTTCACCATTCTCGACAGCAGCGACAGCGCCGACGTGATCGACGTGCTGCGCACGGCGCGCGGGCTCCATCAGGCGGGTCGCCGCTTTCCGCGCAAAAACACGCTTCAGTCCATCTTCTCTTCCGCCCGCAACAAAGCCGCCTCGCTCCACGACGTGCTGGCCGACCGCTGGCCGCAGTTCAGCGAGCACGCCGACGAGTTGACCGAGCTTTTTGCCGACTACGCCCACTACAAGCGCGGGCGCGGCCTGATGGACTACGACGACCTGCTGCTGCTCACCATCGGCCTGTTTCACGACCACCCGGACGTGGAGCGGCAGGTGGCTTCCGGGATGCTGCACGTGCTCGTGGACGAGTACCAGGACACCAACCCCGCCCAGGCCCTGCTCGTCGAGCGCTTCGCCTCTGTGCACGGCAACGTGATGGCCGTGGGCGACGACGCGCAGAGCATCTATGCCTTCCGCGGGGCCGACGTGGGCAACATCCTCGCTTTCCCCAACCGCTTTCCGGGCGCGCAGGTGCTGCGCATCGAAGAAAACTACCGCTCCACCCAGCCGGTCCTCGACCTGGCCAACCATCTCATCCAGGGCGCGACGCACCACTACGACAAGGCGCTTTTCACCCGGCGGGAGGGTGGCGACAAACCCGCCTTCGTGGCCGCCCACGACGACCGAACGGAGGCGCGCTTCGTGGCGCAGGCCATTCTGCAACTGCGCGAGGAAGGCACGCCGCTGAACAAAATCGCCGTGCTGTTCCGCAGCGCCTTCAACTCGTACGACGTCGAAATCGAACTCAACCGGCGCGGCATTCCGTTCGTGAAGTTCGGCGGGCTCAAGCTGGCCGAGGCGGCGCACATCAAGGACGTGATCGCACACCTGAAGGTGGTGGAGAACCCGCAGGACGCGCCGGCCTGGAACCGGCTGCTGCAACTCTTGCCGGGCGTGGGGCCGCGCACCGCACAGCACCTCATCGAGTGGATCACGGCAGAGGGCGAGGAGCCGTTCGTGGTGCGTGAAAACCAGCGCTTTGGCCGGTACGCGGCTTCGCTGCGTGCACTCTTCGACGTGCTACGCGGGCTGCGTCAGGCCGACGCGCCATTGGCCGCTCAGGTCGAAGCCATCCTGCGCTACTACGAGCCCATCTGCAGGGAAAAATACTTTGAGGACTTCCCCAAAAGGCTGCAAGACCTGGAGCGCTTTGCCGGCATCGCCGAAGGCTACCCGTCGCGCCAGGCGTTTCTGTCGTCGCTCGCCCTCGACCCTATCGAGCTGACGGCGCTGGGGGCCGAGCCCGAAGCGGACGACGAAGCGCCGCTCGTGCTCTCGACGATCCACTCGGCCAAGGGGCTGGAGTTCAGCACCGTGTTCATCATCCAGGCGCTCGAAGGGGTGCTGCCTTCCGGCTACGCGCTCAAGCGTACCGAAGACCTGGACGAAGAGCTGCGCCTGCTCTACGTGGCCGTGACGCGGGCCGAAACCGACCTGTTCATCTCCTACCCACTCGTCCGCTACCGGCGCTACGGCGGCGACCACCTCACCGCGCCCAGCCGCTTTCTCGACGGCCTGCCGGAAACCGTTCTGGAGCCCATGCAACTCGTCGAAGAACCTGCCCCGCCCGCGCCCGCCCCGCCGAAAGCCCTCGCCGCACCCCCACTCCGCCAGCTCGAAAGCCCCGCCCAGCGCACCCGCGACGCCGATGCGGATTTGCCGTTTTGAGGGGAAGAGGGAGGGAATGGTCGATGGGCAATTCGGCAATGGGCAATGACAGAACCGTAGGGGCGCACCGCGGTGCGCCCACGTTGCACCACAGCGGCACCGCAGGACGTGCCCCCGTGCGAGAGCGTGCCACGGCACCGGAGGGCGCAATTCATTGCGCCCCTACGGCATTCCCCGTTGACCATTGCCCATTGCCGAATTGCCCATTGACCATTTCCCCACGTCCCCAGTCCCCCACCCATCCTATCTTTTCCTTCTGACCTTCCAACCCCATTCATGGCAGACACCCGCATCGAACGTGATTCGCTGGGCGACGTGCACGTCCCCGCCGACGCCCTCTACGGCGCGCAGACGCAGCGCGCCCGCGACAACTTCCCCATCTCC
>CBDUBO010000393.1:0-3242 GCA_965365405.1 uncultured Rhodothermales bacterium
CCGCCGGGTTGTCGCCGTCGAGCGAGCCGAAGTTGCCCTGCCCGTCCACGAGCGGGGCGCGGAGCGAGAAGCTCTGCGCCATGCGCACCATCGCCTCGTAGATGGCCGAGTCGCCGTGCGGATGGTACTTGCCCATCGCGTCCCCGACGATGGTGGCACTCTTGCGGTGCCGCCCGTCCGGCATCAGCCGCAGGCTGTTGAACATGGTGTAGAGAATGCGCCGCTGCACAGGCTTGAGGCCGTCGCGCAGGTCGGGCAGCGCCCGGCTCGTGATAACGGAAAGCGCGTAGTTGAGGTAGCGCTCCTGCGCCGTCTCGTGGAGGGGAATTACGTCAACGATGGGCATGGAGAAGAAGAATCGCGCACGTTGCCTGATGGTAGGTGGTTGTTGCTGCTCGCGTCGGTCGCTGGTGGTTGAATGGTCGGAATTGAACATCCACCCATCCAACAAACGCGACCGACCACTACCGAGCAGCGCTGCCTGCCTTGAGCGTAGCCGAAGGAGGCGTTCAACCTACACTATTGCATGTGCCACCTATGTGTCACCGACCAGATCCGGAAAGATCGCGCTGGCGGGCGAGGGAAAAATAGTCTTCGCCGGGGTCGGCGTGGTGGTCGAGCAGGCGCGCCTTCGTCAGCAGTACGAGCGTGTGAGAAGCCTTTTTGGGCGGAATACCCGTGAGCGAGGCAAACTGCGCCACGGTAATCCGTCCGTAGGCGTCGAGGTAGCGCAGCAGCATCTTTTCGCGCTCGCCAAACGTGAACTGCACACCGGCGTCGTGCTCGCGCTGCCGCATGAGGCGAACGGCCTCGCGCGACGCCTCGACGCTCATGCTCTCGACGCGCACGTAAGCCGTGCCCCGTTCGTCTCCGTTGGCGACGAGAAAATGGGGACGCGCGGGAGAGCGCGGCACCGTCACGACGAGCACGTCGCGGCGGTTGGCGAGCGGCACCCGCTCGGTTTCGAACGCCACGGGCGGATCGCAAAACTGGTCCAGCGCGTCGCGCAGCGCATACTCCTCCTCGATGGCGTCGCGCAGGCCGGCCACGGTGCCGTTGTCCTCGACGCCGATGAGCACATGCCCACCGGCCGTGTTGGCGAGGGCGATTACTTCTTTGGCGAGCCGTTCTGGGGTGGGCACCCGCTTTTTGAACTCAAGCGTCAGACTCTCGCCGCGCGCGGCGAGTTGGGACAGTTCTCTGAGGGTCATGAGGGCGGGCACGTATGGGCCGCTATACGCCCAACGTGCCCTTGCGTTCAGCACCTTTGCAGCGCGTCTGGCAGCCAGTCCTCGTCTTTGGGCGTGCGCGTCATGAGTTCGCGCAGTGCTTCTTGCGGTGGCTTGTGCTCGAACAGAATGCGGTACACAGACTCGGTAAGGGGCATCTCCACGGCGTGCTGTTGCGCGAGCGCGTGCACCGCCTGGGTAGTCATCACCCCTTCGGCCACCATCTTCATCTCGGCCTGCACCTCTTCCAGCTTGCGTCCCCGGCCGATCTGCTCGCCGAAGTAGCGGTTGCGGCTGTGGCGGCTCATGCACGTCACCACCAGGTCGCCGATGCCGGTCAGACCGGCAAAC
This sequence comes from uncultured Rhodothermales bacterium, assembly GCA_965365405.1. Classification (GTDB taxonomy): domain Bacteria; phylum Bacteroidota; class Rhodothermia; order Rhodothermales; family BA12; genus CBDUCD01. The sequence goes on from CBDUBO010000393.1 coordinate 1,581, forward strand.
GTGAGCGGCCGGGCACCGAGGGCCAGTCCGAGCCTGCGGATTTCGGCGATGCCGCGTGTGACAAGTGCTGCCTTGGCATTGTCGCCCGCGCCCAGCCCATCCGAGATGCCTGCCGCGAGGGCGAGAATGTTCTTGACCGACCCCCCAACTTCGACGCCGATCACGTCGTCGTTGGTGTAGACGCGCAGGGCGGGCGTGATAAACGTGTGTTGCACCTCGCGGGCAACGCGCATGCTGTAGCCAGCGGCCACGACGGCGGTGGGCATGTCCTGCGCCAGTTCTTCGGCGTGCGAGGGGCCGTAGAGCACGCCCATGCGCTCGCGCGGCACGCCTCTGAGCACGTCCGCCAGCACCTGCGTCGTCGTCATGAGCGTGCCACTTTCGATGCCCTTGGCAGCGCTGAACACGATCAGGTCGGCGTCGGCCTTTCCCACCAGTTTTTCGGCCACGCTGCGCACCTGCTGTGAGGGGGTGCAGAAAAGCCACAGGTCGGCCCCAGCCGTGGCGGCGGCCAGGTCAGACGTGACCTCGACCGAAGGGGGTAGGTGCACGCCGGGCAGGTATTCCGGGTTTTCGCGCGTTTCGCGCATTACCCGGGCCAGTTCCTCGCGGCGCGCCCACAGGCGCACGTAGCGCCCGGCGCGGGCCAGGCTCAGCGCCAGGGCCGTGCCCCAGCTTCCCGCCCCCAGCACGGCCACGTTGTGGTGTACGTCCGGCGCAGCGGTGGAGCCGTCGTTTTCCATTACACCTGTCCCCGGCCGCGCATTCCGCTGCCAGGCTTGAACGAACGCACGCGCGCTTCCTGCCCCCGCATCAGCCGCTCGATGTTTTTGCGGTGCGCGTAGATGATGCCGGAGGCCAGCACGATGCCAAAGATGAGCAGGCTCGGGTCGAGCGACTCGATGTGAAACACGTAGCGGCGGATGGCAATGGTGGCCGGAAACGCGATGGCGGCGATGAGCGAGGCGAGCGACACGTACCGGAACGCCAGCAGCACCACAGCAAACACCAGCAGGGTGATCCACATGGTGACAGGTGTGAGCGCGAAAAGCACGCCGGCCGAGGTGTTGACGCCTTTGCCGCCCTTGAAATGGGCCCACACGGGATACATGTGACCCGCCACGGCGGCAACGCCAGCCATCAACCGGATGGCGGTGGCAGCTTCCCACGGCCCGAACGCTTCCGGCACTGCGCCCAGCCTCAGTGTGGCAATAACGCCAGCGGCGAAAAGGCCCTTGCCTACGTCCACAAGCGTAGAGAGCACCCCGGCTTTCCAGCCCAGCACACGGAAGGCATTGGTGGCCCCGGCGTTACCGCTGCCATGCTGGCGCACGTCCACGCCGTAGAGCAGCTTACCGATCCACACGCTCGCAGGGATGGAGCCTACGAGATAACTCAGCAGCAGAATAGCGACAATGGTGATCATGACGGTGTTGGAAGCGGTTTTTCAGCCGCCAAAGGCCCCTTATTGTTCCCCCTTTACGCGTTCTCCCTCCACTACGCGCCCGATGCGATAGACGGTTTCCCCCATCGTTTCGAGAACGGAAATCGTTTCCTCCGCCTCCGCCTCGCTCACCATCACGACAAGACCAATGCCAAGGTTGAACGTGCGGCGCATATCGGCCTCCGGCACGCCGCCCAGCTTCTGGATGAGGCGGAACA
>CBDUBO010000394.1:0-3242 GCA_965365405.1 uncultured Rhodothermales bacterium
AGGTTGTTGACGCGCTCGAGCTGCTTGGGCGAGATGGTGTTGACCGTCGTGGAGAGGCGGCGGTTTTCGATGGCCCCGCCCTGGCCCGTCACGACGACCTCGTCGAGGCCCACCAGGTCTTCTTCCAGGGCGATGTCCACCGTCGTGGTGCCGCTGCCCACCGTGACCTGCTGGCGGAAGGTGCGGTAGCCGATAAAGGAGGCCACGAGGGTGTACGTGCCCGCCGGCACGTTCTCGATGGCGTACCGGCCGTCGAGGTCGGAAGCCGCGCCGACAGTGAGTTCGTCGAGGCGGACGTTGACGCCGGGGATGGTCTCGCCGCTGGTGGCGTCGGTGACGCGACCGGAGACGGTGCCCTGCTGCGCCTGCGCTGAAGCGCACAGCAGCACGAGCACAAGGGCGAGGGGGAAGGTTCGCCTGGCACGCATAGCTTTGGGGGGCTGGTGGTGAGATGGTCTGCCGCCCGTTTTTCTGGGTCGGCACGCGCCCACGTTTCGGGCGCCTCTCCACGCTACCGATCCCCGTCAACCGCATCCTGAGGGGTAGCTGAGGAAAACCTCATGTTTTCTGAGGCCCTGCCCTCAGCCGCCCCGCCGGCCGGAGGACCCCCACACCGTCGTCCTGGCAGCGTCTGCGCGGCGATCCGCAAGGGACGGACTGGTCGGAGGGGCGCTGCGTCCGTTCGGCGTCTCTTTTCGTCGGTTCGGCGTCTCCATCCGTCCGTTGGGAACCGGCGTCCGGGGTGGGGGCGCAACCTGCTGTATCGTGGCCGTAAGCCCTCCACCGGCACCCCTGCGCCCCTGGAGGCTGAGGTTTTTGTAAGGCCATTGCTCAGCACGGGAAAAAGGAATAGCCGGGAGTGCTAAAAAAATGGCATCCTCAACTGCGCGACCCCTATGGATACCAGCTTCTACGTCGGCACCTGCCAGGTCGAACCACGCCTCAACCGCATCGTGCAGAATGGGCAGACGGTGGAACTGGAGCCCAAGGTGATGCGCGTGTTGCTGTGCCTGGCCCGGGAGCCTGGTGCGGTGCGCACGCGAGACGAACTGCTGGAGGAGGTCTGGCCCGGCACCGTCGTCACCGACCACGTGCTCACGCGGGCCATCTCGCACCTGAGGCAGGCCTTTGGCGACTCGCCGCAGCAGCCGCGCTACATCCAGACCATCTCGAAGTCGGGCTACCGCCTCATTGCCGACGTGGCGACGGGGGCGGACGCGCTGTCGGGCGACGGGCAGAGTCTGCCTTACCTGGCGCTGCCGGTGCAGGCGTCTGAGCGGGCAAGAGGCGCGGGGGCCCCGCGCGGCACGGCTCCGCGGGCCACGGTGGTGCACCGCCGCTGGCCCCTCGCCCTGATCCTCGGCGCAGCAGGTGCGCTGCTGGCGGCGGCACTCCTCTGGGTCGGGCTGCATCCGCCGCCCGTGGCACAGATGGCGACGGTCGTGCCCGTGGTCAGCACACCCGGCCTCGACTACCACCCCATGCTTTCGCCCGACGGCAACCTGCTCGTCTTCAGCCGCCCGGGCGAGGCTGGGGCCTCCGACCTGTTCGTCCGCCTGATCGGGACGGAGCGCGAGGTGCGCCTGACGACGCATCCGGGCTACGATGACTACGCGACGTGGCTGCCGGGCGGGCGAGAGGTGGCCTTCCAGCGGATGCACGACGGCACCTGCACGCTATATGCCGTCCCCGCGATGGGGGGCGTAGAGCGGCGACTGGGCCCGTGCGGGCCGCACCAGCACGGCCTCGACGCCTCGCCTGACGGCCGCTACTTCGTCGTCACCGACCAGGTGCTGCCAGACGCGCCGCGCAACCTTTACCTGGTAGACACCCGCACGTTCGGGCGGGAGCCGCTCACGCAGGCGCCGGCAGGGGAGATGGACCTGAATCCCCAGTTCTCGCCCGACGGGCGGCACGTTGCCTTTCTGCGCGGCATCAGGCACGCCGGCATCACCCTCATAGACCTCTACGTCGTCGCGCTCGATGGCAGGCAGGTGCCGCGCCGACTCACCACCGACCGGGGCGAGATCGCGGGCTTTACGTGGACGCCGGATGGCCGTCACCTCGTCTTTTCGTCTAACCGGATGGGCACTTACCGACTCTGGAAGATTCCCCTCGGCGGTGGCGAGCCGTCGTACCTGGCCGGCGTGCCCACTTTCGACCCTGCCGGTCCCAGCATGGCGCGCGAGGGCGGGCGGCTGGCCTTCGAGGAGTGGAATTTCGACTTCAACGTGTGGGCCTACACGCCGCAGACGGATACGCTCTCGCCCCTCGTCACCTCTACGCGCTGGGACCACCAGCCGGACGTGTCGCCGGAGGGCGGGCGGATGGCGTTTCTGACCAACCGGCGGGGCGAACACGAGGTATGGACGGCGCGCAGCGATGGCACGCAGGCGCGTCCCCTCGCCGAGCACGCCGCCGCGAGCACGCCACGCTGGAGCCCCGACGGAAAGCTGGTGGCCTACAGCGGCCACGCCGACGCCCGGCTGGCCGTTTTTGCCGTGGACGCCGAGGGCGGTACGCCGCGCCGGCTCACCGCCGAAGGCGATGCATTTTACCCCTCGTGGTCACAAGACGGCCGCTGGATCTATTACTCGACCAGCAGCGAGGGCCGGTGGCAGGTCTGGAAGGTGCCCACCGAGGGGGGCGCCGCCCAGCAGGTTACAACCGGCGGCGGCTACGTGGCGCGCGAGGGGCCGGACGGTCGGCTCTACTACGTGCATTACTACGAGTCTGGCCTGTGGCGCCTCCTGCCCGATGGGCGGTCCGAGAAGGTCGTCGAAGACCTCCACCCCGGCGACTGGACGAACTGGGACGTAACGGAGGAAGGCATCTTCTACGTCGCCCGCTCGGCTGAGGGAGCCACCCTCACCCACTTCGACCCGGCGACGGGGCACCACGAGCCCCTCTACACCTTCAGCACGGCGCGTCTGGGCTACCTCTCCGGCCTCTCCGTAGCCCCGGACGGGCGCGTACTCGTTTCGCTCGTAGATGAGCACGAAAGCGACATTCACCTGGTGGACAGCCTCTTAATCTGATCAATCTGAACGCGCAGACGCAATAACCTGGCACGCACCAGATCACGCCGGATCGAGAGCTGCGGCCAGGCTCAACCAGGATTCTGCTTGCCTTGGACGGGCAAATACACCTCGAACGTCGAGCCGACGCCTGGCTGGCTGTTCACCTGAATCGAGCCGCCGTGCCGCTCTACGATCCTCTTGCAGATCGCCAGCCCCAGCCCG
>CBDUBO010000395.1:0-3230 GCA_965365405.1 uncultured Rhodothermales bacterium
TGAGCACGGGGGTACAGCTGACCACCTCGCTGGTCGTCTCGCTGTTCTATGCCGAGATTAGCGAGCACATGGGCCCCCACGTGCTGACCAACTTCCTGACAGGGAGGTACCACACGCCTCATGAGGAGCGGCGTGTTTTCCTCTTTTCCGACATGAAGGCATCCACTTCCATCGCCGAGCGGCTTGGTCATGCCCGGTACTTCGAGTTGCTCCGGGCCTATTACGACGCCCTCGCCGATGCCATCGTCGACCACGGAGGGGAGGTTTACCAGTACATCGGGGATGAGATCGTGGTGTCGTGGCCCGAGGAGGACGGTGTGCGAGGTAACACCTGCGTCCGCTGCGTCCTACGCATGAAGCGTGACCTCTCCCGCAAAGCAGCGTGGTTCAGACGTCACTTCGCGGTTGTCCCGGACTTCAAGGCCGGCCTGCAGGTAGGAGCCGTCACGACCGGCGAGATCGGTGCCCTCAAGCGGGAAATCGTCTTCACCGGCGACGTCCTGAACCAGACGGCGCGGATTCAAGGGCTCTGTGCTACGCGCGGAGAGGACGTCCTGGTAGGAGGCGAACTCAGGACGCGGCTCGACACGGATGCGTTCGCGTTTCGGTCGCTGGGCGAGCACACCCTTCGGGGTAAGGAACATCCGGTGGAGGTGTTTGCCCTGAATCTCGAAGCGCTACGGCTGCCTGACTCGACCGCTGCGCAAGCGGCGGTGTAACCCAGCGGCCCTTGCTTCAGCGTGCCAACTCCTGCTCGACCTGCGTACGCAGATGCTGCGCATCCTCGCGCATGGACTGCCGGATCATCAGCAGATTACGCTTAGCATCCACCATCTCGAACACGTCGTGGAGGGCTTCCCTGGTACTCAAGAAGGCCCCCGCATCAAACGGAAAGGCCGTCTTGAGGCTCGATAAATCTGCCTCTGGCACGCCCATTTGTGCTAAGAATGCGTCTAGGACAGCGGGCTCGTAGTGCTTGAGGGCGCTCTCAGTGGGGTCGATATAGCGGCGCAGCCTGCGCTGGGCCGCACTCCACACGGCGTCAAATTGATCGTGGTCGTACTGCCTGGCACGGGTGCGTTCCAGGTAGGCAGTGACGGCCGTCCGAAGGGCATCGTCCTGGATGAGTGCCAGATCCCCCGTGGCCACGAGCGCCTCTGCCGTGCCAAGCACGGGCCGCACGGTTGCCGTCCACATCGAACGCTCCGCCCAAGCCAGCAGGGAATCCGATAGCGGCGGCGACGCTTCGTAGAAGGCCAGCCAGAGCAGACTCCCGGCACGGTCGACTGGACGCAGAAAGGCATCGACGCCGAGCGAGGCACGCTCCGTCTCCCGGAGATCGGCTACGAGTTGATGCAGATAAGCCCGCTCTTTGTCGTGGTTCTGCCGTCCCTGCCACCACGCTCCTACCGCGAGGGCCACGAGCACACCAGTGACAACCACGAGGAATTCGGCCCCAAACCATCGCAGCTTGCCTTGCCAGTCCCAGCGCTTCAGCGTCTGCAAAGACATGAAGGGTCACCGTTGTTTTGTTCGCCATAAGAAACTACAGCCCGTCGCTTCCTGGCGTGAGCAGAGGCGTCCGTCAATCGCACCTAAGAGGCATTGCGAGACAGTTGGGGTTATGGCAAATCCTCAAAAGCGTGGATTGAATGTGGAACACGGCACCCCGCAGAAGCGCCCACTTAAGGCGCGGCGGCCTACCGGAACGCCCTGCACGAACTGGCCAGGTAAATGGAGGCCCAGCCGGAGCAGACGAAGGCGAGGCAGGAGCAAAGGCATGCAACGCAGGAGCCGCACTGGCTCACGCACCGCATGCTCGGCGCCATCCACGCCGACCAGATCCGGCAGCACCGCGCGCCGCCCTATAGCGGCGTCGCATTCGAGCGCCGTACGGCAAGCTGAAGAACTTCAAAACGGGCGAGGTCGTCTTGCGCCAGGAAGGCGTCGAGTTTCCAGAGGACTGGAGCCAGCTTGCCGTCAACATCGTCGCGAGCAAATACTTCTACGGTCCCGAAGAGAAGGGCAACGACACAAGGGCGGCCGGGTACTGCACCGGGCGGCTTTTTTGTGTGCATGCCCTCTCAGAAGGCGAGGCGCACGGTGGCCCGATCTGCCTGGAGGCGAAAGGAAGTCCGCACGCGCGCCAGCCCTGGTGCTGCAGAGGCATCGGGCGGCTGCACCTGCACCGCGCCGCCATCGGAGGTTGCGGCGGTGAGCGGGGTGGGGGAAACGGCTTCGAGGGTGAACAGCTGGCCGGGCACCCCGGCTACGGCTATCACCAGGGTGCGGTGGCGGGGTTCGTACGCCACGCGCGTGACGCGCGCGGTGGCGGCAGCGAGGTAGGGCGTCGTGGGCGGCCCGCGTTCGAGGACGACCTCGGCGGCGGGGCCGGTCAGAACTGCGGAGGGCACCTGTTGCCCGTCTACCTGAATGGCGGCGAAAGCCGCGCCCTCGCCCCGCACGAGCACTTCGACGGGCTGCCCTTCCACCATCAAGGTGTACGAAACCGGGCTGAAGCCGGCGGGCAGGTGGGGGTCGAAGGAGAGATTCCAGGCGTCCTCTCGGACCCCGGCGAGGGCGTAGAGCACGTTCAGGTACCAGCCGCCCGCCCACAGAAACGTGGGCTTGTCAATCTCGCCGTGCCGGGGCGAGGCCGGGTCGCCGTTGCGGTACTCGTAGAAAGCCGGGTGGCCGTTCGGGCTCCGCAGCAGGCCGTCCATCGTGAAGTAGCGCGTGAGGGCGTCGCGGGCGGCGTCGGGGCGGTCGGCGGCGAGAAGGGCGAGGGCGTACCACGCCGACCCCTGCGTCCAGATGCCGCCGTTCATGTAGAGGTAGGGCGCGCCTGCCTCCTGCCCGTTGAAGCGGTACGCGTCCACGAGCGTGTGGAAGTCGGCAGGCATGGCGTTGCGGATGCCGACGGCGGGGTCGAGTAGTTCGCGCGTGGCGGTGTCGAGCAAGGTGCCGGCCTTGTCGGCATCGAGCAGGCCGAAGGCGGCGGCGAGGAGGGAGCCGCTGTAGTAGTGCCGGTCTATGCGGCCGTCCGTGAGTTCGTTGAGGAGGTAGCCGGCCTCGTCGTCCCACAGCTTCTCGACGAGGGTGCGGCCCAGCCTTTCGGCGGTGCCGAGGTAGGCGCGCGACAGGGCCTCGTCGCGGCCAAGCCGGTGGGCGGTGTACGCGAACGATTCGAGGGCCCGCACGGTGAGGGCCGTCAGGTAGGCCCGCGCGCC
>CBDUBO010000396.1:0-3226 GCA_965365405.1 uncultured Rhodothermales bacterium
GGCGGATCGCCGGGCGTCACCGGGCGCTTCATCCAGGTGCGGGCCACGCTGCGCGCCGCAGCGGACGGGACGAGCCCGGTGCTTTTCGACCTGACGATTTCGGCCCAGCAGCAGAACGCGTGCAACGACCCGGCCACGGCCCCTTCGTATGACGGCGGCTACGTGCTCAACGCCGCCGGCAGCCGCGCCTTCGTCAAAGTGATGGCTCCGCAGGGTGGGTCTATGTTCGAGTTCTACAACATGACCAACCTCGTCGTGGGCGATCCTGAAATGGACACCGAGAGTGGCACGCCGCTGCCCGGCATGACCCGCGTGGGCGACAAGTTCTCGTTCTCGGCAGGCAACGAGCCCACGCTCGCGTACTTCCCCATCATGACGGCAGACCCCACCAATACCCGCGTGGCGTTCTTCCTGCGGGTGATGGATCTGTGCCAGCGCGTGGTGGACGTGGATCCGTCGTTTACGGTGACGGACGTGACACTCGAACGCCTCGAAGGCTTTGCCCTCACGGGTGCGCGGCCCAACCCGTTCAGGGGTGAGGCCACGATCCGCTTCTCGCTTGCCAAAGCCGGGCCGGCGCGCCTGGCCGTGTACGATGTGCTCGGGCGCGAGGTGGCGCGCCTGGTGGACGACGCGCGGGCCGCCGGTGAGCACAGCGTGCGCTTCGACGCGGCGGGCCTGCCCGCGGGCGTGTATCTCTACCGCCTTGAAGCCGACGGGCGCTCGCTCAGCCGCACCCTCACGCTGGCCCGCTAACCCCCTTCCCTTTCACGACAAACCCGACTACGGATATGAACGACAACGAAATCAGCCCTGCGCTTTCGCAGAAGAAGCCGTACGAAGCGCCTGTGGTGCGCCGGACGGCACGCCTGCCCGTCGTGACGGCAGGCTCGTTCGACCTCATCCTGCCGAGCTAAGCCAACGGCACGGACACGCGCAAGGCCGGGCTTTCCACAGCGGAAGGCCCGGCCTTCTGATATATACCCGGTGCCCCGTGCGCTACGAAGGTTCGGCCAGCAGGTCGAGGAGGGCCGGGCGCAGCGCCTCGTCCGTCAGCATTCCCGGCGCGTAGTAGCGCACGTTTCCCGCCCGGTCGATCACGAAGGTGGTGGGCATGATGGAGAGTGGGCCGTAGAGGTTTTCCACCGTCCCATCGTCAATCCCGACGGGGTAATTGACCCCGATCCTTTCCGTGAACGCCCGCACATGTGCATCGGCGTCCTTGTCGAGCGAGACGCCGACGAACTGCACGCCGCGCGGCCCGAGGGCCTTCTGGAGGGCTACGAAGTCCGGCATCTCCTGCCGGCAGGGCGCGCACCACGTTGCCCAGAAGTTGACGACGACGACTTTGCCGTGCTGCTCAGACAGCGAAAAGAGGTCGCCGTCCAGCGTCTCGACCACAAAATCCGGCGCTTGGGCCTGCCGCGATGCCGGGTACAACGGCGCGACGAGGGTGTCGCTTTCGAGGCGAGGGGCGGGTAGTTCGGCGTCCGGGGCTTTTTCCGCTTGCGGCTGCCCGCGGCACCCCACGAGGCCAAACACCCCAACGGCTACCAGCAGCCACACCTGCTCGAATCCCTTTCCGGCCTGCACAGCGCGCAAACGGGCAACCAGAACGGTCGATAGAGCCATGCGCAAAGGGCAATCGGTTCAAGGCGCAACCGGGGCTGCAGAGTCGTTGTTTCTCGGGGACCCCTACGCCCTATGCCGCGCCTGATCCTCTTCCACAAACCCTACGACGTGCTCTGCCAGTTCAGCGGCGGCGAGGGTCGCGCCACGCTCGCAGACTTCGTGAACGTGCCGGGCGTGTACCCCGCTGGCCGCCTCGACCGCGACAGCGAAGGGCTGGTTGTGCTGACGGACATCGGCTGGCTTCAGCACCGCATTGCCGACCCGCGCCACAAGCTCGCCAAGACGTACCTCGTGCAGGTCGAGGGCGAGCCGGACGGCGAGGCGCTGCGCCGCCTGGCTGCTGGCGTGACGCTCAAAGACGGCCCGACGCGCCCGGCGCAGGCCACGCGGATCGCGCCCCCTGACGTGCCAGAACGCGACCCGCCGGTGCGCTTCCGCAAGTCCATCCCGACGGCGTGGCTGCGCCTCGTGATCCGCGAGGGCCGCAACCGGCAGGTGCGCCGCATGACCGCTGCCGCCGGGCATCCCACACTGCGACTCCTTCGCACGCACGTCGGCCCGTGGCGGCTGGGCGGGCTGGCCGCCGGCCAGTGGGTGGAAGTGGAGCCGCCCGAATCTCCTGCCGCGCTCGACCGGTTGCTCCGGCGTTGACTTGTACTCCGCTGCTCGCTTTTCGACAAGCGCAGAGCAGTCGTTTAGCGAGCTGCCGGACCCGTTTGCCGCTCGCTCCTCACGCGCCGCTCGCCACCGAGTAGCCACGCTGCCCGCTGAAGGTGTAGAGGTGCTCCGTCTTGATGAAGTCGAGGCCGTCGGCGCGGAGGCTTTCGAGAAGCGCCAGCACGTCGGCGTGGGTGATGGACGCGCCCTCGCCCGCGAGAAAGCGGCAGCGCCAGTGGTCGGTGCAGAAGGGGCGCGTGTCGGCGTCGGGATAGACGTGCGTGCCACGGTTGGTAATCTGACCGAGCGGTAGCTTTTCAGTCGCCGCCGCTGCCACGCGGTGGCCCAGCACGTCCGGGTCGCGACCGGCCTCGTCCCAGTCGAGAAATACGTCCACACCCACGAGCGCCTTCTCCCGCCGCGTCTGGGGCGTCACGTCCAGCTTCATCTCCTTCGACGCGCCGTAGTGCACGGTGCCGAGCATCTTGGGCTCCTGTCCCAGCCGCTCGATCACAGCGTCGGCAAAGGCTTCGGTACCCACTTTCTGAGAGGAAACCTGCGGGCGGTAGATGTCGGCGGTGTGGATGCCGTCCTCGATGGTTCGGAGCCACGCATTGCGGATTTTCGCCGCCACGTCGCCCTGGCCCACGTGTACGAGCATGAGCACGGCCCCGCCGAGCAGACCCGACGGGTTGGCGATGCCCTGCCCCGCGATGTCGGGGGCCGAGCCGTGGATGGCCTCGAACATGGCGAAATCCTCGCCCACGTTGGCCGATCCGCCGAGTCCCACCGACCCGGCGACCTCGGCCGCGATGTCCGAGATGATGTCGCCGTAGAGGTTGAGCGTCACCACCACGTCGAGGCGTTCGGGGCGCGCGGCCACGAGCGCGCTGCCGATGTCGATGATCTTGTGGTCGGCCTCGATGTCCGGGTACTC
>CBDUBO010000397.1:0-3216 GCA_965365405.1 uncultured Rhodothermales bacterium
GAGCGCGGCGTTGATTCAGATCGGCACCAACTTCTCGAACGACTACGTGGACTTCCTGAAGGGAGCCGACACGGAGAGGCGCAAGGGGCCGCTGCGCGTAACACAGGCGGGGCTGGTGACCGCGGCAACGATGAAACGCGCCACGATCCTGGTCTTTGCGCTCGCCTTTGCCGCCGGGCTCTACCTCGTCTGGCGCGGCGGCTGGCCCATTCTGCTGCTCGGCATCGTCTCCATTGCGCTCGGCGCACTGTACACGGGCGGGCGCTATGCCCTCGCCTATACGGGCCTGGCCGACATCGTCGTGTTCGTCTTTTTCGGTCCGGTGGCCGTGGCAGGCACCTACTACGTGCAGACGCTCGCGCTCGCGCCCATAGCGCTCGTGGCAGGCATCGCCCCCGGCCTGCTATCGATGGCCCTGCTCGTCGTCAACAACCTGCGTGACGTGGACGAGGATCGGGCGGCGGGCAAAAAGACGCTCATCGTCCGTTTCGGACGCGGTTTCGGGCGTGGGCTGTACACGGCTTCGCTCGCGGGCGCGCTGATTGTGCCGCCGGTGCTTTGGGGGGCGTACGGCCTTCCCGCCGCGCTCGTGCTCCTCCCCCTCGCGCTCGCCCCCCTCGCGTGGCGGGCAATCCGGGTGGTGCAGCGCTCGGAAGGCGTGGCGTTGCTGCCCGCACTATCCCGCACGGCACAGATGCTCGTCCTCTACGGCCTGCTGTTCGCCCTAGCCGTCGTGCTGCCGCTCGCCCTCCGCTGAACTGTGCAGGCCACACTCCATCCGTTCCAGCTTCCACTAACGGCTCCGCTGCGGCTGGGCGCGCACACCTACCATGCGCGCAGCGGCGTGCTGCTCAGGCTGGAGCATGATGGCCTGGTTGGATGGGGCGAGGCGGCTCCCCTGCCCGGCTTCAGCCCGGATACGCTGGAGGAGGCGCACGCGGCGCTGGAAGGGCTGCGCGGCACCACGCTTGAACGGGCACTCGCGGCCATCGAGGCGGACGAAGCCCTCATCCTGCCCGCTCTCCCCCCGGCTGCGCGTGCGGCGGCAGAAGGGGCGCTACTGTCCCTGGCGGCGCGGCAGCGCGGTACGAGCCCGGCGCGTCTGCTCTGCGCGGAAGCCTCCGCCACTATCGCGCTCAACGGGCTGCTGACGGCTGCCCCCGGGGCAGAGACGATCCGGCAGGCGCGCGTGCTGGCCGAAAGGGGCTACCGCGCCGTCAAGCTCAAGGTGGGGCAACAGCCGGTGATAGACGATGCGGCTCTGGTGCGGCAGGTGGCGGGCGTGCTCGAAGGCCGGGCCGCACTGCGCCTCGACGCCAATCGGGCGTGGAAGCGAGAGGACGCCCTCCGCTTTGCCGACCACATCGCCGGGGTTGAAGTGGCCTACGTCGAAGAGCCTGCCACCGACCCCGCCGACCTCCCGGCTCTCGCCGCGCACCTGCCCATCGCCCTCGACGAGAGCCTGGTGGGGCAGACGCCGGACGTGCTGGCCTGTCACCCGTACGCCCGTGCAGTCGTGCTCAAGCCCATGCTGCTCGGCGGCGTGTGGAGGGCGTTGCAGTGGGCGCGGGCCGCGCAGGCGCGGGGCATGGTGGCGGTCGTGAGCGCGGCCTTCGAGTCGGGCGTCGGGCTGCGCCTGAATGCAGCACTCGCGGCGGCGCTTGGCGGGGACACGCCCGCCGGGCTGGACACGTACCGCTGGCTCGCATCAGACGTGTTACCCGTTCGCCTGCCCTTCGACGGCCCCTCCGTGCGACTGGCCGACCTGGAAGCAACCCCTGACCCCGACTTTCCGTGACCCCGCCCCTCCTGCTCTCGCACGGCGACCTGCTGGGCCTCGCGGCGCGGGCAGCGAGCGGGCTCGCCGCCGCGGGCGTGCGCCGGGGCGCTGTGGTAGGCCTCCGCCTGGACACCAGTCCAGAGGCTGCCGCCCTGCTGGTGGCCCTCTGGCACCTGGGCGCGGTTGCCGCCCCCCTGTCGCCGCGCCTGCCCGCCGCGGTGCTGCCCGGGCTGCTCCGCACCCTCGGGGCCACGGCGCTGGTCGCACCAACGTGGGCGGGTGAAACGGGCGTGCCGGTTCTCCATCCTGCTCATCTGTTCGCGGCCCCACCTTTGCCCCTCCCCGCGTGGCCCGACCTCGACCTGCATACGCCCGCCACGCTCGTCTTTACGTCCGGCTCCACGGGCACACCCAAGGCAGCGCTCCACACGCTCGGCAACCACGTCTGGAGCGCACGCGGCGCCAACGCAAACATCCCGCTCACCCGTGGCGACCGCTGGCTGCTCACGCTCCCGCTCTACCACGTCGGCGGGCTGGGCATTCTGTTTCGGACGCTTGAAGCCCATTCCGACCTGGCGTTTGGAAAGCCGGACGCGCTGCTTTCGGGGGACATCACCCACGCCTCTCTCGTCGCCACGCAGCTCTACCGGCTGCTGCGGGAGCAAACCGAAAAGCCGGCGGCGGCTCTCAAAGCCCTTCTGCTCGGCGGCAGCGCCTTTCCCCCTGCCCTGCTCGACGAAGCACTCCACCGGCGGCTGCCCGTCCACACGAGCTATGGCCTCACCGAGATGGCCTCGCAGGTGACGACTACGCCCCCGGGCGCGGATCAGGAAATGCTGCGCTCTTCCGGTCGCCTGCTGCGCCACCGGGAACTGGAGATAGACGGGCAGGGCGAAATCCGGGTGCGCGGCCTGACACGCTTTGCGGGCTATCAGACCGCCGAAGGACGCGTCACCCCGTTCGACGCCAACGGCTGGTACGCGACGGGCGACATGGGTTTTCTGGACGCCGACGGGTTTCTGCACGTGACGGGCCGGCGCGACTTCCTGTTCATCTCAGGCGGGGAGAACGTGCAGCCCGAAGAAGTCGAGCGCGCCCTGGCGGCGTGCGGCGTGTTGCAGAGCGCGGTCGTGCCCGTGCCCGATGCCGAGTTCGGGCAGCGCCCCGCCGCCTTCGTCACGCCCGAAGCGCTGGAGAATCTGCCGGCGCTGCGCCGCGACCTCGAAAGGCTGCTGCCGCGCTTCAAAATTCCCATCGCCTTTTTCGATTTCCCCGAAGCCTCCGGCCTCAAACCCGACCGCGGTGCACTGGCCCGCCTGGCGGCGCACCTGCTGGCGGGCGCATCGTGACGGTTTACGCGCCGCGCTTGAGCCAGAAGGCGAGGATGTCGTCCTCGAATTCGGGCGTGCGGCTCTGCGAGAGCAGGTTCTGCGTAA
>CBDUBO010000398.1:0-3205 GCA_965365405.1 uncultured Rhodothermales bacterium
GTGCCCGGCGCGCTGAAGGCCACGCGCAGCGTCATCGCGCCGTAATCGTGCTGCTCCTCGACGGCCCGCGTGCCCTCGCGCACGGCATCAGCAGCTGTTTCCTCCACCACGTCGGCGTCCGAGGCGACGGCCCCGACGCGCGTGATGCGGACGCGTCCCACCCTTTCCGCGCCCTCGACTGCCTTGGTGCCCGCGGGGTACACGGCCCACACCGAACCCGCCGTGAGGCCGTGCGCTGCGCCCGCCGCCAGTGTCACGGTGCCGCCTGTGCGCGCCGTCACGGCGGCAAAGCGCATAGGCGTGATGTCGCGCACACCGAACAGTTCGCGGTCGAGCGCGCCCTCCATCTGCGGGTGCTGCTTGCCCGAGTGCGCTGTAACGGAGGCGCGTATGGCCTCGAACACGTCGCGGTAGGTGGTTCCGGGCGTAGCCTGGGCCAGGGCGCGGCTTAGGAAAAAGGTGAGCGCGCCGTGGGCGGTGCCGCTTTCCGGGTCGCGGTATTCGTACGAAAGCTCTTCGTCGCGGCAGCCCGCGATGAGCACGTAACGCCGGCTAAGGGGCAGCCACCCGCTCGGCCCCTCCTGGGCCTCGGCGCTGCGCGTGCGGATGCCCTGACCGGGCGAAGGCGGCAGTTCAGACGCCGGCCGCGTGTCAGGCGCGACGTAGCGCGCCTTTTCGCCAAAGGCGTCGCGCGAGATCGTGCCCGAATGGCAGCAGTCGAAGAGAAGCGTCACGTAGGGCGTTTTCTCCGTCACGCGCACGATCCAGTCGTGAATCTGGTCGTCGGTGATGTCGCGGTTGGGCAGCGGATCGCGGCCGGCATCGTATGGGACGATGGTTTCGTCCAGGCCGTCGGGCTCGTCGCCCTCGCGGTCGGTCATCTGCGAGCCGTGCCCGGCGTAGTGCATCACCACCACGTCGTCCGTGCCGACGCGGGCGGCGAGGGCCTCCATCGCCGCCAGGATGCCGTCGCGGGTGGCCGCTGCGTCGGTCAGCACGGTGACGTGGCTTTCGGGAAAGCCGAAGGAACCCGTCAGCAGCGACGCCATCAGGCGTGCGTCGTTGACGCACCCGTCGAGCTGGGCAAAGGACGACAGGTTGGGATAGCGATCTATCCCGACGAGCAGCGCCCATTTCTGGCGCGGCGTGGACTGGGGTTCCGGCATGGCAGGGGCGAGGCGAGGGGGGCAAAAGCCTGAGGCCGCGCGCTACAACGCAGCGCGGCAGGCCATGCGGAGCCTGAAAACAACCTTGCGCCCCGGCGGCCTGGCGACCACACAGGAAAAGGCAAGGTCGCATTTTCCACGCACATACACAAATGTCACCGCCGACTCCCTCGCCTGCCGCCGTGCCCCTGTCACGCAACGGGCAGGCACGGTAGAAGGACTCCCGCCTGACGGTTTTATCGTGTAGATTGCCGCCGTTCCGGTTTGCTCTCCGCCGGGGGTCCGTGGTGCACCTGCTTCCCCAAACCAACCCTCCCCTTACGATGCTGCGACCGCTACTGACGTGCTTCGCGCTGGCCCTCACAGGCCTGCTCGTCGCTTCCGATGCCAATGCCCAGGTGACCGTCCTCGGCACCGTCACCGACGAGACGGGCGCGCCGCTGCCCGGCGTCAACGTGCGCGTGGTGGGCACCACGCAAGGCACCGCCACCGACGTGGACGGGCAGTACACGCTGACGCTCGTGCGCGTGCCCGCGACACTCGAATACCGCTTCGTCGGCTACCGGAGCGTCGAACGCCCCGTTTCGGAAACGCCAGCCGAGGTGCGCATAGACGTGCAAATGCAGCCCGACATCCTGGGCGTGGACGAGGTGGTGGTAACGGGCGCGTCGGGGCTGACGGAAAAGCGCCAGCTTGGCAACGCGCTCTCCACCGTCAGCGGCGACGCGCTCTCCAACAGGGGCACGCCCGACCTGACGGCGGCTCTCGCCGGCAAAGTGCCCGGCGCGCAGGTGTCACAAACGTCCGGCTCGCCGGCAGGCGGCATCTCGGTCAAGCTGCGCGGCAACTCCACCATCAACTCCGGCGCGGAACCGCTCTACATCATCGATGGCGTGATCGTGGACAACTCGTCCAACGAACTCGTCCAGGTCGGCAGCGGCGGCATCCAGAACCGGCTCGTGGACATCAACCCCAACGACGTCGAGCGCATCGAGGTGATCAAGGGCGCCGCGGCGGCGGCCATCTACGGCTCGCGCGCCTCGAACGGCGTCGTGCAGATCTTCACCAAGCGCGGCCAGTCGGGCGCGCCGCGCATCACCTATACGACAAGCGTGATGACGAGCCAGGTCCGCAAAACGCTGCGCCTCAACGAGGCCCCGTACGACTGGGTGGACCCGACCAACAACAGCGACCTGCGCAAAACCCCCGTCGAGCGGTACGACTACCAGGACTACATCTTCCGCGACGGCGTGGGCACGGAGCAGTACGTCTCCGTCTCGGGCGGGCAGGGCCTGACCACGTACTACTTCTCCGGATCCTACTTCTACAACGAAGGCATCATCCGCAACGCCAACTTCGACCGGGGCACGCTGCGGGTGCGCTTGGGGCAGCAGCTTACCGACTGGATGCACGTGGACGTGGGCACCAACCTGACGCGCTCGTTCGCCAACGACATCCCGACGGGCGGCGGCAGCATTTTCGATGGGGCCATCTCGACGCTTCAGTTCGTGCCCGGCACCGTGGACGCCAACCCCAACGAGTTCGGCGAATACCCGGCGCTCGGCGGCGGCGGCGTAGCATTCGGCAATCCCTACGAAGTGGTGGATCGCTACCAGTTTACCCAGGAGATCAACCGTTCGCAGAGCAGCCTCAACCTGACGATGACGCCCGTGGCGCGCGTGACGGCAACCCTCGTGGCGGGCTACGACACTTACAGCCAGAACGCGCGCGGCTTCAAGCCCGTAGGCACCGTGGCGCAGGCGACAGGCTTTGCCAGCCGCGGCGACCTCAACCGCTCGCTCTACAACACCGACCTGACGCTCCAGTACGCCGCCCGGCTCGGCATGGTGGAATCCACGACGAGTGTGGGCGGCACCTACCAGTACGACCGCTCCGAGTCCATCACCAACTCGGCCATCAACCTCGGACCCATCGTCGAGACGGTGGACGGTGGCACGATCAGCGGCTCGTCCGACCGCATCGCCGAGCGCTCGCTCTACGGCGCGTTCGCGCAGCAGACGTTCGGGCTGGACAACCGC
>CBDUBO010000399.1:0-3200 GCA_965365405.1 uncultured Rhodothermales bacterium
CGTCCGAACGCTTTGAGAAACCTTCGACCAGCACCGTCTGCACCGTGCCCACGTCGCGGCGGTTGCTTTCGAGCGCGTGCACCTGCTGGAGGTTGATGATCTCGGTGAGGCGCTGCTTTTTGATTTCTTCGGGCACGTCGTCCGCGTACTTGCGGGCGGCGTAGGTCTGCGGGCGCTCCGAGTAGGCGAACATAAAGGCGTGGTCGTAGCGGACGGCCTCCATGAGCGAGAGCGTCTGGGCGTGTTCTTCGTCCGTCTCGCCGCAGAAACCCGCGATGATGTCGGTGGAGAACGAGACGCCGGGCACGATGGCGCGAGCGCGATCAATGAGATCCAGGTACTCGTCGCGCGTGTAGGTGCGGCGCATTCTCCTGAGCACCTCTGTGCTGCCGTGCTGCACGGGCAGGTGGATGAAGTTGCACACGGTGGGCCGCTCGCGGTGGACGTGGAGCAGTTCGTCGGAGCAGTCCTTGGGGTGACTCGTCGAGTAGCGGATGCGCAGTTCGGGCGAGAGGAGCGAGATGCGGTAGAGCAGTTCGGCAAAGCTCACCTGCGCGCCGCCCTCGTCCGAGCGGTACGAGTTGACGTTCTGGCCGAGCACGGTCACTTCCTTGTAGCCCGCGTCCACGAGGGCTTTCACCTCGTCGAGGATGCTGACCGAGGGGCGGCTCCTTTCGCGGCCCCGCGTGAAGGGCACGACGCAGAAGGCGCACATGTTGTCGCACCCGCGCATGATGGATACGAACGCTGAGACGCCATTGGCCGCGTAGCGGATGGGCGCGATGTCGGCGTACGTCTCCTCACGGCTCAGGTGCACGTTGACGGCAGCCTGGCCCGTCGTGTCGCTCTCGGCCAGCAGGCGCGGCAGGTCGCGGTAGGCGTCCGGCCCGACGACGAGGTCCACCAGCTTTTCCTCTTCGAGCAGCTTGTGGCGCAGCCGTTCGGCCATGCAGCCAAGCACACCGAGTTGGATGGCGCGGCCCCGCTTGGTTTTCTCGGCCCTGAACTCGCCCAGGCGGCGGCGCACCTTCTGCTCGGCGTTTTCGCGGATGGCGCACGTGTTGAGCAGCACCACGTCGGCCCGGTCGGCGTCGTGCGTGAGGCCGTAGCCGCCTTCCTGCAACAGCGACGCGACGACCTCCGAGTCCGCCACGTTCATCTGGCAGCCGTACGTTTCGATGTACACCTGCCGCGTACCATTGCTTTCGGCGGCCACGGCGCGTGGCGCGTCGAGGTCGTCAGCAAGAACGTCGAGGTCGAGGATGGGCTGCATGAGGCGTGACACGGATGAAAGGCGAAGCGTAACGCGCTGGAAACGTGCGGGTTCAGCCGGTGCCCGCCGGCCCTGTGCGGGTCGGCCAGATCGCTTTTGCCCTACACCGCGTGCCGGACGCGCCCCTACGCCGAAGCGGGCGCGGCTGGCCCACTTTCTGCGCCGGCAACCCACCTACCTGCCCACCCCATGAAACGCCTGCTGCTCGCTTTCCTGCTGATCGCGCCCGCTGCCGCAGCCCAGACCTCCCCGTTCACCCTCGGCGGGCAGATCCGGCACCGCAGCGAGTACAGCGCCAAAGATTTCTCCGGCCAGGCCGACCCGCTGCTGTTCCACCTGCTGCGCACGCGGCTAGACGTGTCCGTGCAACCCCTGCCCGACGTACGGGCCTTTGTGCAGGTACAGGACGCGCGCTTTTTCGGCGGCGAGAACCCGCAGCAGGCCCGCGGCACGCTCGACGGCGACGCCGACCAGATAGACCTGCACCAGGCCTACCTCGCCGTCTCCGACCTGTTCGGCAGCCCCCTCACCCTCCGGCTGGGACGGCAGGAACTGGCCTACGGCAACGAGCGCCTCGTCGGCGCGCTCGGCTGGAGCAACATCGGGCGCGCCTTCGACGCCGCCTTGGTGCGCGTGGAGCAGGAAAGGTTCAGCGCCGACTTCTTCGCCGCCCAGCTTGTGAGCCAGGCCGTCCA
The DNA here is from genome assembly GCA_965365405.1 of uncultured Rhodothermales bacterium. Lineage (GTDB taxonomy): Bacteria > Bacteroidota > Rhodothermia > Rhodothermales > BA12 > CBDUCD01. The sequence continues at coordinate 1,969 of CBDUBO010000399.1, forward strand.
TGGCGACGCCGACAACTTCTACGGGCTCTACACGTCGTGGCTGCTCGCGCCCGGCCACCGCGCCGACGTGTTCGGCTTTTTCGAGCGCAACAACGCCGAGTTGACGGGTGGCCCCGACGCGGGGGCGCGGCGGCTGGCGCGGGCCACGCCTGGCGTCTACGCCTATGGCACCGCTGGCCGGCTCGACTACGGCGCCGAAGTTATCGGGCAGTTTGGGAATCTGGCCCTTTCCGACGATGCGCCGCGGCAGCGCGTCCGCGCCCACCTCGTCAGCGGCACCGCGGGTTACACGGTTGTGCCCGAAAAAGCCGTACGGCTGGCGCTGACCTACACCCGCCTTTCGGGCGACAGCGACCCCGCCGACGACACGACCGAGGCGTTCAACACGCTGTACGCCACCAACCACAAGTTCTACGGCTTCATGGACTACTTCCCCGCGCTGTCGGGTGCAGGTGGGTTGCAGGATGCGTTCGTCTCGCTTGGCGGAGCCGTTAGCCCGCGCCTGCGTCTGGCCCTCGACGTGCACCACTTCGCCACCGCCGCGGGCACCGCCCGCACGCTGGGCCAGGAAGCCGACGTGACCGCCACGTTCCGCTACAACAGCGCGCTGGGGCTGGTGCTGGGCGCGTCGGCCTTCCGGCCTGGCGAACGCCTCGAAGCAAGCGTGGGCGACGACACGACGTTCTGGGCCTACGTCCAGACGACACTCACCTTCTAAGAAAGGGCGGTTTCGCACAGGCTTCGCGGGCAATGTGGTGCCGCCCGCCGATACTGAGGGTTCGCCCTACCGAACCGCCCATGAGCTTCCCGCACCCCTTCAGTCAGGCCCGGCCCCACCCGTGGCACGGCATCACCGCCGGCCCGGACACGCCGCGCATCGTGCACGCCTTTATCGAGATCACCCCGTTCGACCTGGTCAAGTACGAGGTGGACAAGACGACGGGCTACCTCCGCGTGGATCGCCCGCAGCGCACCTCCAGCCTGCCGCCCACGCTCTACGGCTTCATTCCGCGCACGTACTGCGCGGGCCGCGTGGCGCGCGAGGCCGAGATCGAAAAGGCCGACGGCGACCCGCTCGACATCTGCGTGTTGAGCGAGCGGCCCATCACACGCGCCGAGGTCATCCTCAACGCCCGCGTCGTGGGCGGCTTGCAGATGATCGACAAAGGTGAGGCCGACGACAAGATCGTGGCCGTGCTCGACGCCGACCAGTACTACCAGAACATCCAGGA
>CBDUBO010000400.1:0-3198 GCA_965365405.1 uncultured Rhodothermales bacterium
GCGACGACTACTTCGCGCTGCGCAAGAACTTCGAGATCTTCGCCCGGCTCTACGAAGCGCTCTCGCTCCACTACGTGGACCCGCTCGACCCCGAGCGGCTTCTCAGGCGCGGCATGACGAGTATGCTGGCCGACCTCGACCCGTACACCAACTTTCTCGACGAGTACGTCCGCACGCAGTCCGAACTCTTGCGCAGCAGCTACGGCGCTGTCGGCGTGACGGTCGAGGTGCGGGGCGGACGGCTCGTCGTCGTGCCCCCCCTTGAAGGCACGGGCACAGAAGGCTACGCGCAGGGCCTGCGTCCCGGCGACGTGGTGGAAACCCTCGCTGGGCGCCCTGCCGGGGCCATGACCGTGGCCGAGGCGGCAGCGCTGCTGCGCGGCGCGCCCGGCACCACCGTCGAGATGACCGTGCGGCGGGCGGGCGCGGACGAGCCCCTCCGCTTCGTGCTCACCCGCGCCGACGTAAACGTGCGGGCCGTGCCCTTCAGTGGCTTCCTCGGGGCCGACACGACCGGCGGCATGGGCTACGTGCGCCTGCAACTGTTCACCGAAACCGCAGGCGACGAGGTGCGCGCCGCCGTCGAAGCGCTCGGCGCGACAGGCCGCCTCAGCGGGCTCGTGCTCGACTTGCGGGGCAATCCGGGCGGCGTGCTCCAGGCCGCGCTCGACATCGTAGGGCTGTTCGTGCCGCAGGGCACCCTCGTCGTGACGCTGCGCGGGCGTGAGGGAACGGTGCAGGAAACGTATGCGACGGGTACCGCCCCCCTCGCCCCGGACGTGCCCGTCGTGGTGCTCGTGGACGCGCTGAGCGCCTCGGCATCCGAGATCGTGGCGGGCGCGTTGCAGGACGTGGACCGCGCCGTGGTGATGGGCGCGACCTCGTACGGCAAGGGGCTCGTGCAGACGTTCCAGCCGCTTCCCTACAACACCCTCCTCAAGCTCACCTCAGGCCGCTACGCGCTTCCCTCTGGCCGCTCCATCCAGCGCCTCACGTATGCCCACGACGGCACGGCGGACTCCGTGCCGGACAGCCTGCGCCGCGCCTTCACCACCCGCGCGGGCCGCACCGTGCGCGACGGCGGCGGCATCGAGCCGGACGTAGAAGCGGCGCCACCCGGCGGGGGCGCGCTTGTCGAAGCGCTTGAACGCGAGGCGCTCTTTTTCGCGTTCGCCAACACGTATGCGGCTTCCAACCGGTCGCTGCCGGCAGGTTTCGCGGTAGATGAGGTCCTGCTGGCCCGCTTCCGCGCCTTTCTCGAACAGGAAGGGTTTTCGTACGAAACCGAGGCCGAAAAGGCGCTCGACGCGCTCGAAGCGTCGCTCGATGAGGGCACCACCTCTTCCACCCGCGACGCCGCCCGGCGCCTGCGCGAGGCGGTACAGCAGGAAAAAGCGCGCGACTTCGGGCGGCACGAGGCAGCCCTCCGGCAGCGCCTGCAACGCGAAATCCTGGCACGCTATCTTGCCCCCGACGCGCTCACCCGCGCCTTGCTCGATTCCGACCCGGTGCTCGCGCAGGCCCTCGCCGTGCTGCAAAACGCCGGCACCTACACCCGGCTGCTTGCACGCCCCTGAATTCTTTCCTCCACCTCTATGACGACGACGCTCATCCTCGTAGCGGCCGGCGTCGCGGGGGGGTTTCTGGCGGGCCTGCTGGGCATCGGCGGAGGCGTCATCTTCGCACCCACGCTGCTGTTCACGTTCCGCGCCCTGGGCGTGCCGGATGAAGCGCTCGTGCCGCTCACGACGGGTTCGAGCCTGTTCTGCACCATGCTCACGGCAGGTTCAGGAGCGTGGGGACACCACAAGAAAGGGTCGCTCGATCGCCGAACGGCGCTCTACGTGGGGCTGTCGAGTGCCGTGTTCGTGTACCTCGTCAAGCACTTCGTCACCACGCAGCCGTGGTACACGCCGCGCGTTTTTTCGGTAGCCTTTGCCGCCGTACTGCTCGTCGTGGTGTACCGCATGGTGCGCGAGCGGCCCGGCGGCGGCGGCCTGCACGCGGGCAAGCCCGGTATTCCCAAACTGACCGCCATCGGGGCCGCGAGCGGCAGCCTGGCCTCGGCCGTCGGCGTGGGCGGTGGCATCATCCTGGTGCCCGCCTTCAACAAGCTGCTGCGCTTCCCGATGCGGCTGGCTTCGGGCACCTCCAACGCCACCATCGTGCTGACGGCGCTGGCTGGCACACTGGTGTACGCGCTCACGGTGGCACCCGACCTGGGTAAGTATGCCGTAGGCTACGTGGACTTCGGGCGCAGCCTCGCCCTCGCGCTTCCTGCCGTCGTGACGGCCCGGCTGGGCGTACACGCCGCCCACCGCATTGAGACGCGCTACCTCCGGTGGACGTTTGCCGCGCTGGGTCTCGTCGTCGCTGTCCGGCTGATTGCGCGCTCAGTCGGATAAGGCGCTTCAGCCCATTTTCTGGTTTTCGACGACAAACGTCACCTTCGCGTTGAGGCGGTATTTGGTGACGCGGTCGTTTTCGACAAGGGCCTGCAGCTCGTTGATGTACACGTGGCGGATGCCGCGCACCGATTTCGAGGCCTCCTCGACGGCGCTTTCGACGGCGCTTTCGATGCTGTCTCCTTCGGCGAGCACTTCGATGACTTTGGCGATAGACATGGATAAGGTGGGGTTGGTGATGCCTTTCCAACTCACCCGCCGCTCCCTGTGCCGGGACGAGACGTAACGACTGGGGAATCTGTCTCGGGAGGCGGGGCTAACGTGAGAGGTGGCGGTATCAACCGCTGCGACCTTTCAACACGCTTTCTCTAACGACTATGGGACTCTTCGACTTTTTACGCGGCAAAGGCCGCGAGGTGAAACGCGGCAACGAAGCCGACGAGATCAAAAACCTCATCCACACCCGCCTGGGCGGGCGCATCGCCAACCTGAACGTGTCCTACAACGACGGCACGGCCACGCTTTTCGGCACGGCCGCTTCTCACGCCGACCGGGAAAAAGCCGTGCTGCTGGCGGGCAACGTCAAGGACGTGGACAAGGTGGATGACCGGCTGGTGGTGCGCAGCACGACGCCGCAGGAGCAGATGGCCGCGCAGCAGGCCGCCCAGCCCACGTTCGTCACCATCGAATCGGGCGACACGCTCTCGAAAATCGCCAAGGAGCACTACGGCGACGCCAACAAGTGGCAGCAGATTTTCGAGGCCAACCGCGAGGTCATCGAAGACCCGGACAA
>CBDUBO010000401.1:0-3192 GCA_965365405.1 uncultured Rhodothermales bacterium
AGCACGTACTGCGTCCACAGGCGCAGGTTGAGCCACTGCTGCCGCAGCGGGCCATTGTGCACGAAGCGCCGCGCCGCCGTGGTGACGTGGGCCCGCAGAAAGCGCAGCCCGCCGCGTTGCTGGAGGGCGCGCACCATCTCCAGGTCCTCGAAGGCAGGCAGGTCGGGAAAGCCGCCGACGGCCTCGAACACGGCGCGACGCACGCCGAGAGCACGGTCGCCAAAGGCGATACGCCCGATGGGAAGCGCCGTGCACACTTCGTAAAAGCGCAGCAGTGGCGTTTTGCGGTCGAAGGCCAGCCGGAAGACCGTCGCCTCGGTGCCAGGGTCGGCGTAGGCGCGGGCCAGCACGTGGCCGGCGTTGGAGGGCAGGAGGGTGTCGGCGTGCAGAAACACGACCACGCCGCCGCGTACCGCGGCCGCCCCGGCGTTCATCTGCCGCGCCCGGCCCCGCGGCGCGGCAATCACTTCGGCCCCGGCTTCGCGGGCGCGCTCCGCCGTGGCATCCGTGGAGCCGCCATCGGCCACGATGACGTGCGCGGCCCCTGCTGCCCAGGCCGACCGCACCGCCGCGGCGACACGCGCCTCTTCGTTGAGGGCGGGGATGACGACGCCAAACGCCACCGCGTTCACCAGTGCATCATCTTCATGCAGAAGACGGAGCCGCCACTTTTGAGAAATTCGCCCGTCTCCACCTCGACGGGCGTGAAGCCCGCCGCGCGCAGCCGCTCGTTCGTCGTGTCGCACCCGCGCTGAATGAGGACGTGCTTTCCATCCGGGCAATGGGCGTTGCACGCGAACAGGCCGCGCGCCTCGCTCTCGGGCGCTTCGATAAGGGTGGGGATGAGGCGGCGGAGCAGTTCGAGGCCGTCGGGCTGGAAGGCCACCGGCGCGTAGAGCGCCGTCTTCTCGTCCAGCAGGCTGAGGCACGTGTCGAGGTGGTAGAAGTCGGGATCGTCGAGGCGGAGGGCGACGATGCGCGTGCCGAGCAGTTCGGAGGCTTTCTCGTACGCTTCCAGTCCGGTGCGGAAGCCGTAGCCGCCCCACAGGAGGCGTCGACCCGGATGCCAGAGCGCGTCGCCCATTCCCTCGAAGCCGCGCCGAATGCCGGGCGGCAGGGCGGACACCTCGTATCCCTGTCCGCTGAAATAGGTGCGGTAATGCGGCACCTCGCCGCGCCGCTGCGGGGCGTGCATCTGGCTGAGCAAGACGCCTTTCTCACCCTCCGGCGTCAGAAACGGCAGCGTCTGGTTGGCGCAGAACACCATGTCCGGCAGCCCCTCGGCTCCCTCGATCGTGTGCACGTCCAGCCCCAGCGCGGCGTAGGCGTCGCGCAGCGCCTCCCACTCCTGCCGGGCGCGCCCGGCGTCCGTCGTGCCGACGTTTCCCTCCATGTGCGGGTTGATGACGTAGGCCACCTCAAAGTGGGCGGGTGTCGTCATCAGGACGTGCCGGGGAAGGGGCAGGGCCGGCAGGTCGGCCAGGGTGAAGTCGAGCTGGTCGGCGAACTGGTACAGCATGGCGGGTGGAAAGGCGGAGCGGTGCCCGAAAGTACGCCGCCGCGTTGCCCTTTACGCGTCTGCCGCGCCGCCCTCTGGCGCGGGGCCCCGGTAGGGCGCGGGCGCTTCCTCGCTGCGCATGTAGAGCGTGCGGCGCGGGAAGGGGATCTCGATACCCTCGGCGTCGAAAGCCTCTTTGATGAGCATCCGCAGGTCGCGCTCGGCCTGCCACTGCTCGCCCGGAATCACCTGCACCACGACGCGCGCGTTGACGGACGAGTCGGCGAAGTCGAGGATGGCCTGCACCTGCGGACTTTCTTCGAGCACGATGTCGCGGTGCGCCTCGGCCCAGGCGTCGGCCACGCGCTGCATGACGGCCAGCACGGGGGCCGTGGGCTGCTCGTAGGAGAGCCCGATGTTGACGATGGCGCGGGCAAAGCCGATGGAGCGGTTGCCGAAAATGCGCAGCTCGCCGGCGGGCACCATGAGCAGCTCGCCGTTGAAGCGCCGCACCTTGATCAGGCGCACGCCGATGTGCTCGACGACGCCTTCCTCCGAGCCCACGCGCACCAGGTCGCCCACGTGGAGCGTGTCGTCGAAAAGGAGGAAGACGCCGCTGATGACGTCCTTGACAAGCGTCTGCGCACCGAAGCCGAGGGCCACGCCCGCGATGCCGGCGGTGGCGATGAGGGAAGTCACCGGCACGTTGAACAGGCCGAGGATGGTGATGAGCGCCAGCGGCCACACGACGTAGCGGGACACAGACACCAGCAGGTTGGTGATCGTGTTGACGCGCTGCCGCCGGGGGTGGATGGCGGGCAGGTGCTCGAAGCGCTGTCCGTACGCCCGCGCCGCCCGGTCGACGAGCCGGATGATGATGCCCGCGAAGAGGAGCACGAGCAGCATGCGCACGACGAGCCCGACGCCCCCGATCCACAGGGCCGGGTCGAGCAGCCGGTCGCGCACGTAAAGGGTCACGGCCGAGAACGTCTCCCCCGGATCGGTGACGTGGTTCACCCACGCCGTGTCGGCCCGGAGGCGGTCGCTCAGGGCCACCGTGTCAACGGCGAGGGTGTCGGTTTGCTGGGGTGGGCGGGGCAGAAATTGGGGCATCCAGAAAAGGGCAAAGCGGGGGTTACAGGCCGCCTTCTACGCGCCGGGCGGGCGCTGCACCCCGCCAGGCGTCTGAGAAACGGGTGAAGAAACCAGCCCGTGGCGCAAACGTGATGGGCATGTGATGTCGTGGAAGAGGCAGCGCGGGAGATTGGCTCCAGAAGGAGGGGGCTTGTTGATGGGTGACGATTCTCCCAGGGTGCTTCGACCGCACCCGCTCTGCAAGCTCGCTCAGGATGGCGGTTTAGGCATTCGCTTCTCATCACTTACGCCACCAGTCCTCATTTCCACACGTACCCGGTCCCCGTGGAATCTCGCCAGCCTGCCATTCTCGTCGTCGAGGACGACCCCGACCTGGTGGCCCTGCTCACGCTCCACCTGAGCGACCTCGGCTATCGCGTCGAGTCTGCGGGCAGCGGCACGCGCGGTTTCGAGATGGCGCGCAGCGGCGACTACCGCTTGCTCGTGCTCGACGTGATGCTGCCCGGTATGGACGGCCTGGAGGTGTGCCGCCGCCTGCGCAACGAGCGCAAAGACCTGCCCGTGCTCATGCTCACCGCCCGCTCGGACGAGTTCGACCG
>CBDUBO010000402.1:0-3173 GCA_965365405.1 uncultured Rhodothermales bacterium
ACCGCCTCGGTGGTGCCCGGTGGTTTTCGGGATGTAGCGCAGCCCGGTAGCGCGCTTCGTTCGGGACGAAGAGGTCGTGGGTTCGAATCCCGCCATCCCGACCCAGCCGGTCACTGCTTCGCGTGGTGACCGGCTTTTTCTTTGATGTCGATGCTCTTCACCGTGTACGTGTTGGAATCAGAGTCGTCGGGTCGCCTGTACATCGGGCACACGAACAACCTTGCACGCCGACTGCGCGAGCATGAAACCGGTCAGACTCGCTCGACACGTGGGCGGGGGCCATGGCGCCTCATCGGGCAGGTTAAATTCAACCTCCGATCAGAAGCGATGGGATGCGAACAGCATCTCAAAGCGCTCAAGAGTCCAACGGCCGTGCGTGCCTGGCTTGCAGCCCGGTAGCGCGTCCCGCACGGCGGGAAGGTCGTGGGTTCGAATCCCGCCATCCCGACCCAGCCGGTCACTGCTTCACGTGGTGACCGGCTTTTTCGTGCCGAGAAGGTTCCTCAGTGCGCGCCGAAGCGGCCCGGCGCGTCCGTGCGGAAGGGGATGGCGGGCAGGCCTTCGGCGTTGTAGAGGTTGGCCCGGTCGGGGTTGTCGGCCCAGGCGTAGCGCACAGCCACGGGCTGCGACACCTGAGGACTCTCCACGACGACGGCGTCGGCTTCGATGCGGCCCTCGGCCCAGTGCCAGACGCCGTCTTCCCCCGCGAGGGCGAAGCCGCTCACCGCGTTGCCGCCGCGCGCCATCAGCCCGCCACCGACGTGTTGGAAACGCACCCGTACCTGGTGGCCTTCCACCGCGTGACTGCTGTAAACGGGTCCTGAAAACACCACGCTTTCGCCGTAGGCGACGTGACGGGCGGCCAGGGCGAGCCGTTCGCCTACGGTCTGCTTATCGCGCGGGTGGATGTCGCCGGCGTCGCCCACGTCGATGAGGACGGCCTGCGCGGTATGCGGCAGCCGCAGCGTCTCGGTCATGGATTCGCGCACGAGCGCCCAGTTGCTCGTGGCAGGCGGCTGGGCGTCGGCGGCGTGAAAGTTGGCGAGTTGCGCCCACAGGAACGGCAGGTCGGGCTGGCCCCACGCCGCGCGCCAGGCCCTGATCAGGCCTGGCAAGAGCGTGCGGTAGGCAACAGCGTCCTCCGGCGTGTCGGCATTGGACTCGCCCTGATACCAGATCACGCCCGCGATGGGAAAGCGGTGCGCCGGGTACACCATCGCGTTGTAGAGCAGCGTGGGCATGTGGTGCCTCGCACTCGTGATCGGCAGCACTTTTCCAACTCTGAAAAGCCATTCTCCGGCCAGCAATTGCCGCTGCCCGCCCGCCTCGACGAACAGCCCTTCAGCGTCGCCGTAGATGCCACCGCCGCCGCCGCTGTCGTCCACCCGCACCGCCAGCACGTTGACGCCTGCCCGCAGCGTCGCGGGCGGCAGCTGGTAGCGCCGCACCTGATTCCAGGCATTGGTCAGGCCGCCCACCTCCTGCCCGTTGACGTAGGCGCGGTCGGAATCGTCCACATAGGCCAAGCCGAGCGTTGCGCCCTGCCGCGCTTCTTCAGCGGTGAGGGTGAACGTGGTGCGGTACCACGCCACGCCGTCCATGCCGGGATAGCCCGCGTCCTCCCAGAGCGCGGGAACGGGAATCGTCGTCCAGGCAGCGATGTCCAGATCGGGATCGGCCCAGTGCGCCACGCCGTCCACCAGGCCCTCGTCCGTAGTGGGTAGCGGACCGCCTACGCGGGCGCGCAGGGCTTCCAGCACCTGCTGCTCTTTCTCTGCGTCGGCGGCGAGCACGCGCGCGAGGGCTTCCGGCCCCAGCCCCTGCGCCGCGCCCGGCATCCATGCCTCGATGCGGCTGCCGCCCCACGACGCGTGCAGCAGCCCTATGGGCACGTCGTGATGTTCGCGCAGCGTACGGGCGAAATGGTAGCCCACCGCCGAGAAGCCGCCGGCGTGGTCGGCATCGGCCTTTTCCCACGCGCCGCCCGGCAGTACGGGCTGCGGCGTGGACGCAAAGGCGCGCGGCACCTTGAAGTGACGCAGGTGCGGATCGTCGGCAGCGGCCGCGGCCGCCGTTCCGCCCGCCGCGTCGTTCAGCACCCACTCCATGTTGGACTGCCCGGAAGCCACCCACACATCGCCCACGAGCACGTCGCGCCGCTCGATGCGCTCGCCGCCAGCTTCAACGGTGAGCGTGTGCGGCCCTCCTGCCTCCATCGGCGGCAGCAGTACCTGCCACGCGCCCTCAGCGTCGGCGCGGGTGCTGTGCGCCTGCCCGCCAAACGCGACGGTGACGCCGCTGCCGGGCGCGGCCCAGCCCCAGATGGGGACGGCGGCGCGGCGCTGCAACACCGCCCCCTCGCCCAGCAGCGGCGGCAGCCGGAGTTGCGCGGCGAGCGGGGCGGACAGGTTCATGAACGCCAGCAGGGCAAGGGCAAAGGGCGTCGGCTTCATAGCGGTGGCGAGATTGGCAGCGCCCAACGGCAGGCTCAGCCCGCCAGCGCCTGTTCGATGGCGTCGAGTTCGTCCCCGCCGAAGTCCAGCTTTTCGAGCGCCCCCACGTTGGCTTCGAGCTGCCGCACGCTACTCGCGCCGACGAGGGCGGACGTGACCTGCGGGTGCCGCAGCGTCCACGCCACGGCCATCTGCGCGAGCGACTGCCCCCGCCCGGAGGCGATCTCGTTCAGTCGCCGCACCTTCGCCACCTTTTCCTCGGTGATGGCTTCAGGGGAGAGAAACCCTTCGGGCCGCGCCGCCCGTGATCCTTCGGGAATGCCGTTGAGGTACTTGTCCGTCAGGAGGCCCTGTTCGAGCGGCGAGAACACGATGGCCCCCACGCCTGCCTCCTCCAGCACCGGCAGCAGCCCGTTTTCCACCCGCCGGTCGAACATGGAGTAGCGCGGCTGGTGCAGCAGCGTGGGCGTGCCCATCTCGCGCAAGAGGCCGAGGGCGGTGCGCGCCTCGTCTGGCGGATAGTTGGAAATGGCGGCGTAGAGCGCCTTGCCCTGCCGCACGGCCTGATCGAGCGCCCGCATGGACTCCTCGACGGGTGTGCTGCCGTCGGGGCGGTGGTGGTAGAACACGTCCACGTAGTCGAGTCCCATGCGGCGCAGGCTGGCGTCGAGGCTGGCGAGCAGGTACTTGCGCGAGCCGCCGTCGCCGTAGGGGCCGGGC
>CBDUBO010000403.1:0-3161 GCA_965365405.1 uncultured Rhodothermales bacterium
TCAGGTTCAGCACCTGCCCGATTTCGCGCAGCGTGAGGTTTTCGTAGTAGTAGAGCGCGAGGATGAGGCGCTCGCGCTCGGGCAGGTGTTTGATGAGGCCCTGCACGGCCTCGGCGGCGTTTGCGTTCTCGAACGCCTCGAAGCCCGCCCCGCCGTCCTCGTCGTGTACCATCTCGGAGATGGACATGCCCTCCTGCTCGTCGCCCGCGGGCGTGTCCAGCGAGAGGGCGAAACGCACCTGTGCCTCGCGCATGAGGGCGTAATACTCGCCCATCGAGACGCCCATGAAGTCGGCCACGTCCTCGTCGCTGGGCTCCCCTTCGAGCATCTGCTGGAGCGTGTCGAGCGCCTGCTGCGCCTGCGCCAGCTTCTGCCGCCGCGAACGCGAGAGCGGATCGATTTCGCGCAGGTAGTCGAGCAACGATCCCTGGATGCGCCGGTAGGCGTGCGTGGCGAACAGCGTCCCGTGCGCCGGGTCGTAGCTGTCGAGCGCCTGCAAGAGGCCGAGCAGCCCGGCGCTCTCCAGGTCTTCCCGCGTCGCCAGGGGCGAGTCGGGCAGCGTGAGGCGGCCTACAAGCGCCCGCACCAGGCGGACGGATTCGAGCACGACGGCCTCGCGGTGCCGCGGCGAGGGATCGGCCAGGTAAGCCTCGACAAGGGTCTGAAGCGGATCGGACATGTCGGAAAGGGGCGGTTATTCGGCGGAAACGGCCGGTACGGGGTCGGAGGCGTCGGCGTCAGGGGGCGTCGCCGTTTCATGGGAGGCGTCGTCGCTGGCCGGGGCCGGCGCGGCGGCAGAGGCGTCGAGAATGTGGCGCACGACGAAGTAGCCGCCCACGAGGGCGAAGTACACCACGAAGCCCGTACCCGCGGCCGTCAGCAGGGCGTGGTCGAGCGGAGCCAGGGTGAGAAGGTCGCGCACGAACAGCACGAGCGCGAGCGCGACGCTGACCTGCATGAACACGCTGAAGAGGGGCGCGTGGTCGGAAGCGGCGCGCGAGGCGGTGGAAGCCGTAGCGGTAGAGGCGGACATGGCAGTGGGGGCTTAGCCGTTGACGGGGGCAGCAGCTTCGGTGGGTGCGTAGCGTCCCACGTCAATAACCTGGCCAAGCGCGCTGAAGGGGGCGCGCACTTCCGCGTGGACGCGCACGGCGGGCACCTGGGCGGCCACAGAGCGGCGGATGAGGGGCGAATAGGGAATCCAGCCCAGGTAAGCGGGGGCCTGACCGGTAAACTGGCGCGTGACGCGGGCAAAGCGTTCGGCAATGCTTTCCGCATCCGCCTCACTGTCGGCATAGTTGACCGCGAGGGCGAAGGGGTAGGCCGGGTCGAGCGTCCAGACGAGCTTGGCCAGCCGGTAGGCGTCGGCAATGGCCGTGGGCTCGCCCACGACGACGAGCAGGCCGAAATCGGCGCGGTCGAGCGCCCAGCGCACCAGGCTGTCCGTGCCCGCGGGCGCGTCGATGATGACGAAGCGGTGGGCTTCGCGCAGCGCGGCGAGGGTTTCGTCGAGCGCGGCGAACAGGTCGGACGCTTCCCCTTCGGGCGGAGCCGTGGCCGCCTGCGCGAGCGTCACGCCGGAAAGCGTTTCGTGGAAGCAATCCGTCCAGCAGGCGCGGCCCTCGGCCCAGTCGGACACGCCGGCTTTGGGCCCTTCGTTGAACAGCACGGACTGGGCGCCCTGGCCGGCATCGGCGTCGAGCAGGGCCACGCGGTGGCCCGCCCAGGCGAGCGTTTCGGCGAGGTTGGCCGCGACGACGCTTTTGCCGACGCCGCCCTTGCCGCTCACGACGGCAAACGTGGTGGTTTCGCGTTTCATGCCAGTTGCATCATCTCCTCGACGAACCACGTCGGGGTGTAGGAATAGAGGTCGTGGGGGGTGCGCGGGCCGCTCGTCACGCACGAAACGGGCCGCGAAAGCTGCATCAGCCACTCGGCCACGCGGCCCCAGCCCGCCACCTCGTCGAGGTGGGTGAGCGCGACGGCGTCGGGCACGAGTGGCATCCGGCCCAGCACGTCGGGCGTGAAGGATTCGAGCGCGGCCGCGGCGCTGACGACGAGGTTGACCTGGAGCGGCATCACGGGCTCGACGATACTTTTGAGCTGGGCCAGCGCCGCGCGCATCTTCTCGGGCCGCAGCGGCAGCGGCGGCGTATCGATGAGAATCTGGTCGAAGGCGCGCATCCGGTCGAGCGCGGCAGGCATCTCGGAAGCGTGCTCCACACTCTGCACCGCGACGCCGAAGCGGCGGTACACGTCCACCGGCTGGTGAAACAGGTTCTCGGCGTCCGCCACGACGATCACGCCCGTCTTGCGGCGGCCGTAGAAGCCGGGGTGCTGCGCCATCTTGAGGATGAGCGACGTTTTGCCCGCTCCGCTCGGTCCGACGAAAAGCTGCGTGCCGACGGCGCGGCGCGGGGCCGTTGGCTCGAGGCGGGTGCGCATTTCCTGCGCGAGCGCCCAGCGCAGCGTCGTCTCGTCGGCATCTGGCCCGTAGCCGTGCCCGGCGAGGGCATCGAAAAGCGCCGTGGCTGTCTGGGGGCGCATGCCCTGCTGCAACAGCCCGGCGAAAAGCGGGTGGGCGGCAAAAGCGTGCGTCGCCCCGATGACGGCCTGCCCGAAGCGGCGCTCCATCGCGTCGAACCGTTCCTGCACGGCGCGCATCTGCGCTTCGAGCAGTTTTTCGACGGCGTCGAGCGTGAACTGCGGGGCGGCGGCCGGGGCGGTGGAGGGAGCGGGAGCCACGGCACGGGCGGCGCGGGCGGGGTAGAGCGTGCCGCGCGCGGCGGGGCCGAGGGCGGGCAGCGGCGCGCCGGACACCGAGGGCGTGTCGTCGGCGGAAAAATCCACCCGGCGGCCGGCGCGGGCGGTAAGGTTTTCCAGCGCGTCCACGGCAGCGTGTTCCACCGGGCGCGCTGCATACGCAGGCCGTGGTGCCGCCTGCGGTGCGTGCTGCTGCGCGGTGGAAGCCTCGGCCAAAACCGTGATGCGGGCAGGCTGACCGCCCATCGGGGCCACGGATTCCAGCAGCACCACGTGGTCACCGAAGAGGCTGCGGGCCTCTTGCAGGGCAGCGTGGATGGTCTGGCCGGTAAGCGTTTTAAGGTTCATGGCAAGGGTGCCGATAGCGTACGGTTGGCCTTTGCCGATATCGTGCCAAG
>CBDUBO010000404.1:0-3159 GCA_965365405.1 uncultured Rhodothermales bacterium
ATCGTGCAGCAGCTTCCCGCCGGGGTGGCGGGCCTGCTCGTGGCCGGGATTTTCGCCGCCGCCATGTCGAGCCTCGACAGCTCGATGAACAGCGTGGCGACGGCCCTCGTGACCGACGTGTACCGCCGCTTCGTGCCCGGCACAACGGAAAAGGGTCGGCTGCGCATGGCGCGCCTGCTCACGCTCGCCCTCGGCGTGCTCGCGACGGGTGCCGGGCTGCTGCTGGCGACCTTCGAGGTGCAGTCGCTGTGGGACTTTTTCTTCGAACTCATCGGGCTCTTCGGCGGCAGCCTGGCCGGGCTCTTCGCCCTGGGCATCTTCACGCGGCGCGCGCACGGCGCGGGCGCGCTCGTGGGCGCTTTCGCCAGCGCCGCTGTGCTGTGGATCGTGCGCACCTACACGCCCGTCCACTTTTTCCTCTACGCCGCCATCGGCATCGTCACCTGTTTTGCCGTCGGCTACGCGGCCAGCCTGCTCATCCCACACCGGCCCAAGCCGCTCGACGGGCTGACCATTTACAGCCTCAGCCGGCGGCCCGGGCCTGCCGCTCCGTAGCGCTTTTTACCCGCTTCCACCATGCCTTTCCAGCGACTCACCGGCCTCGTGGCCGCCACGTTCACCCCGTTCCACCCCGACGGCTCTCTCGACCTGGGTCGCATTCCGGACGTGGTGGACCACCTCGTGCGCGACGGCGTGGCAGCGCTCTACGTGCTCGGCAGCACGGGCGAGGGCGTGTCGCTCTCGACGCGGGAGCGCATGGCCGTGACCGAGGCATACGTTGCAGCTGCACGAGGCCGCCTGCCGGTCGTCGTGCAGGTGGGCCACAACAGCCTGGCCGACGCCCGCGCTCTGGCCGCGCACGCGCAGCACGCCGGGGCCGATGCCCTCTCGGCGATGCCACCCCAGTATTTCAAGCCTGCCAGCGTCGAGGCGCTCGTGGCCTGCCTGGCCGAAATCACCGAGGCCGCGCCAGACCTGCCATTCTACTACTACCACATCCCCGTACTCACCGGTGTGAGCGTGGGCATGGTGGAGTTTCTGCGCGTGGGGGCCCAAAGGCTGCCCACGCTCGTCGGCATCAAGTTTTCCGACCGCACACTCGAGGAAATGCAGGCGTGCATCCTGCACGACGGCGGCCGCTTCGACGTGCTCTTCGGCGTAGACGAGATGCTCCTGGCGGGCGTCGCGATGGGTGCGCGCGGCGCGGTGGGCTCGACCTACAACTTTGCCGCCCCTCTCTTTTCGGGCATTCTCCACCACGCCCTGCACGGCGACCGGGCGCGGGCCGGGCAGTTGCAGGCAAAAGCCAACGAGATGATACAGGCCCTCTTCGCGCACGCAGGGCGGGGCGGCCTCAAGGCCATGATGGAGATCGTGGGCGTGGCGATGGGCGGCCACCGGCTGCCCCTGCAATCGGCTCCGCCGGAGGCCGTCGCCGCCTTGCGGCAGGCCCTCGACGCGATGGGATACTTCGAATGGGGCCGCACGCCGGACGCGGCCGTCGCGGCAAACGATGGAGTGCGGGGATGACAGACGCGTTTCTGCAACAGGCAAAGGAGACGTACCGGACGGGTCTGCTCGAAAGCGTGGTGCCGTTCTGGCTGCGCCACGGCCTCGACGCCGAACACGGCGGCGTGATGACCTCGCTCGACCGCGACGGCAGCCCTCTCGACACCGACAAGGCCATCTGGCCGCAGGGGCGTTTCGCGTGGCTGATGTCCACGCTCCACGCCACCGTGGAGCCGCGCGCCGAGTGGCTCGACGCTGCCCGCAGTGCCCTCGACTTTCTGCGCCGCCACGCCTTCGACGCCGACGGGCGCATGTTCTTTCTCGTCACCCGCGACGGGCAGCCCCTGCGCAAGCGGCGATACGCGTACTCCGAGGCGTTCGCGGCGATGGCGTTTGCCGCCTATGCCCGCGCCGCCGGCGACGGCGAAGCGGCAGAGACCGCGCGCGATCTCTTCTGGCGCTTCGTGCGCCTGACCACCACCCCCGGCCTGCTTGAACCCAAAACCAACCCGCAGACGCGCCCGGCTAAAGGCCTCGGCGTGCCCATGATCACGATGGGCGTGGCCCAGACGCTGCGCGACACCATCGGCGCGCCCGAGGCCACGGACGCCATCGACCGGTGTATCGAAGAGATCCGCCGCGACTTCGTAAAGCCTGACCTCGAAGCCGTGATGGAAACCGTCGGGCCGAAAGGCGAAGTGCTCGACCACTTCGGCGGACGACAGCTCAACCCCGGCCACGCCATCGAGGCGGCGTGGTTCATCCTCCACGAAGCCCGCCACCGGGGCGGCGACGCTGACCTCACCGCCCTCGGCACGACGATGCTCGACTGGATGTGGCGGCGCGGGTGGGACGACGAGTACGGTGGCCTTTTCTATTTCCGCGACCTCCACGGGCGGCCCGTACAGGAGTACTGGCACGACATGAAGTTCTGGTGGCCGCACTGCGAAGCCATCATCGCCACCCTGCTGGCCTACGCCCTCACGGGCGAGCAGCGCTACGCCGACTGGCACCGCCAGGTGCACGACTGGACGCACGCGCGCTTTCCCGACCCCGACTACGGCGAGTGGTACGGCTACCTCCACCGCGACGGCCGCCTGTCGGTGCCGCTAAAGGGCAACTACTGGAAAGGCCCCTTTCACATCCCGCGGATGCAATGGTATAGTTGGCAGCTACTCGATAGCCTCGATCTCGCCTCTACCACCCACGGTTCTACCCCTGCACCATGATACGCTTCTCCGCGCTCGCCGCCTTCTGCCTGCTCCTCGTCTGCGCCAACGCGAGCGGCCAGAGCCTGGGCCGATACAACCTCATCCCGTGGCCGCAGCACCTGGAGCCGCGTGCGGGCACGTTCGTGCTCGACTCACTCACGCAGGTAACGCTCTCCGGCACCGCCGATGAGGACGCGCGTGAAGCCGCCGACTTCTGGGCCGCGCAGGGCAGCACCCGCGCCTGGCGGACCCTGACGGTCACCACCTTCAACCTGACCCTCGCCTTCATCACCTGGTTCGTCGTCAGCGCGCTGGTGGTGCGGCTGCCGGGCCTCGGCTTCAAACTGAGCACCGGACAGCTCTTCTGGCTCGCGGCCATGCCCGGCCTGGCGGCCGGCACGCTGCGCATCCTGCACACCTTCCTCACGCCCGTGATGGG
>CBDUBO010000405.1:0-3158 GCA_965365405.1 uncultured Rhodothermales bacterium
CTAATCATACCACACGAAATCGAAAAGGAGGACGGAGGCGGCGACTAAGGCCGGCGGGTAGGCCGCGAGGGTGACGAGGCCGTCTCCGGCGCCGCTCCATCCCAGCCCGCCTTCGAGGGCGCTGCGCGTGAGGCGCACCCCGGAGAGCAGCAGCGGCACGAGAAGCGGGAACAGCAGCACGGGCAGGAGGGCACCGCTGTGCGAAGCCCGCGCGATGAGGGCGGCCAGCAGCGTCGTGGCCGCGGCCAGGCCCGCCGCGCCCAGCGTCAGCACGAGGAGAAAAAGCCAGACTTCCACCACCTCTACGCCCAGCACGAGCACGAACGCCCCGCACGCGACGCCGCCGATGAGCAGCACGAGCAGCAGGTTGAACAGGAGCTTACCCGTGTACACGCCCGTCGGGTGGGCGGCCAGACGCAGGAAGAGCAGCGTGCCGCGCTCGTCCTCCTGCACGAACACGCGCCCCAGTCCGAGCGCAGCGGCAAACAGGAGCACCGTCCACAGCAGCGCGGCCTGCACGTGCGGCGCAACGGGCTGCGCGCCCAGGGCAAACCACACGAGCAGCACCGTCGAGAGGGCGAACACGAGCATGGTGTGGAGCGCGAGGCGGCTGCGCAGTTCCAGCCGCAGGTCCTTGCGCAGCACGGCCCAGGCGCTGCGTCCCCACGTGGGCCGGGCGCGCAGAGGATCGGGCGTCTGACGGGTGGGAAACGTCACGGAAGGCACGGGCTTCTTGCCGAAAACAGGCATGGTTTGCCGGCTGCGTGCCCGAAATTTACGCCCTTCCCCTCCTCCCCCGCCCTATGCTCCGTGAACATCCAGCGCCTTCCACCCGCCTCCACGGCGCGATGGTCGGGGCCACCATTGGCGACGCGCTCGCCATGCCCATCCACGGGCTGAGCCACCAGAACGTGCGCATGTATTACAAAGGCATCAAGGGATACCAGGCCGACGAGAAGCGCGGCGGCGCGGCGGGCACGGGCACCCTGCACACGCGCCGCCTCCGGTGCGCCGCACGCACGCTTCGGGAAGGCACGTGGCCCGACGACTGCCTGGACAACCTGCCCCGCGACACTGCCGACGCGGCGGTGGTTGCCATCGCCCTGGCCGGGCACGAAGCGGCCGAGGCGCTTCTCACGCCGCTCCACCTCGCGCCCGACGCCCACGCTGCCGCCGCCACGCACGCCTGGGCCGTCGCCCACCTCTGCGCCGCCAGTCCCGAAACATTCGATCCTGCGGCCTTCTGGGCGGCGCTGCGCGCCCGCACCGCCCGCGCCGAAATGGACGCGGCGGGCACCACCACACGGCTCACCAGTCGCCTCTACGCGCTTACGCCCGCGCTCGACGAGTACCCACTCGACCTTCAGGAGCGTTGCAACGGCACCGGAGATGCCCCCGACGAGGCGTGGCCCTTTGCGGTTGCCATGTTCACGCGCAACCCGTTTCTCGTCGAAGCCACCCTGCTGTCGGCCATCAACGTAGGCGGCGCGGCAGCCACGGTGGGCGCGCTCGTGGGCAGCCTGCTGGGTGCGCTCCACGGGGCCGCTGCTTTTCCGCAGGATTGGCGCGACGGGCTCGAACCGGTCGGGGTTTGAGCATCCGACAGGTTTGCAACAACCCGGCCCAGAGACGCCGCAGAACCGCCACGCCTCCGTGACAACTGCCGGAGGCCGCGCCCGTTTTGGAAAGCGTGTACGCACGGGGCCCGTCCCCACCCTCCGTTTTTCCAACCAATCCTTTTCGACGCCATGAAACACAAAACTCTCTGGCTTCCCCTCGCCGCCTTCGCGCTGCTGGCCGCCGCGCCAGGCGCTTGGGCGCAGAACGCCCCGGCACCGCGCCCCGACCCGCAGCAGCGGCAGGAGCGCGTGCAGGAACGCCTCGACCACCACCTCGAACGTCTCGCCCTCACGCTCGACCTGAGCAGCGCCCAGAAGGCGCAGGTTCGCGAGATCATGGAGACGCAGATGCGCGCGCAGCAGGCCAAGGCCGAGCAGCAGCGCGCCGAGCGGCAGGCCATGACCGCCGAGCAGCGCCGCGCGCAGGCCGAAAAGCGCCGCACCGAAGGGGAAGCGCGCCGCACCGCGATGGAGCAGCAGCGCGAGCAGACGCAGGCAGCCATCCGTGCCGTCCTCACCACCGAGCAGGCGCAGAAGTTCGACGCGCTGCGTGCCCTCGAACAGGAGCACCGCACCGAGATGCGCGAGCACCGCGGCAAGCGCATGGAGCACCGCGGCGAGCGCATGCAGCGCCGGGGGCGCCGCATGCAGCAGGGCGGCGGGCGCTGAACCAGGTGCCTGAACGCAGAGGGGTGGGAAGCTATCGAGGCTCTCCCGCCCCTTTTTCGTTTGTACCAGCGCATCGCCGGGACACAGCCCGCCTCGCTTCCTTACGGTTTCCGCGACCGCGCTATTCCACGCCGGAAGCGGCCTCCTCGAAGCGCACCGTCACCGTTTTCGAGACGCCTGGCTCCTGCATCGTCACGCCGTAGAGGCGGTCGGCCAGTTCCATCGTGCGCTTGTTGTGGGTAACGAGGATGAACTGCGTCTTGTCCGAAAAGCGGCGGATGAGGTGCATGTAGCGATCCACGTTGGCCTCGTCGAGCGGCGCGTCCACCTCGTCGAGGATGCAGAAAGGGCTGGGCTTGACGAGGTAGATCGAGAACAGCAGCGCGATGGCCGTCAGCGTTTTTTCGCCGCCCGAAAGCTGGGAAAGGGCGCTGGGCCGCTTACCGCCCGGCTGCGCGAAAATCTCGACGGCGCTTTCGAGCGGGTCGCCGGTATCGGTCAGGCGCAACTCGGCGCGGGCTTCGGCCCCGAACAGCTCTTTGAACAGGCGCACGAACGAGGCTTCGATTTCGGCAAACGTATCCCGGAAGCGCTGCGCGGCCGTGGTGTTGATCTCACCGATGGTTTCGAGCAGGGAGGTTTCGGCCCCTTCCAGGTCGCGCTGCTGGGCCAGCAGGAAGTCGAGGCGCGTCTTTTCCGACTCGTAGGATTCGAGCGCGAGCGCATTGACGCTGCCGAGCGCGGCGACCTTTTTGCGCAGCACCTGCACCTCGTCGCGAGCCGTGGCGGCGCTAAAGCCTTCGGGGACGACGACTTCGGCCTCTTCGATCGCCTCTTCAAAGAGACGAGCAAAATCCTCGGCCAGCGTCT
>CBDUBO010000406.1:0-3155 GCA_965365405.1 uncultured Rhodothermales bacterium
CGCGCAGGAGGGGCCCCGCCGGCCCGACAAACGATTCGAGCGACATCACGCACGCCTCGCGCAGCGCGTCGATGGGCGGGTTGGTGACCTGGGCGAAAAGCTGCTTCAGGTAGTTGTACACCAGGCGCGGGCGGCGGCTCAGGATGGCAGGCGCCTCGTCGTCGCCCATCGAGCCGAGCGGGTCGCGCCCCTGCTCGACGAGCGGCACGAGCATCACGCGGATCGTCTCGTCGGAAAAATCGAACAGGCGCAACCGCCGGGCGCGCTCGTCGGCGTCCAGGTCGGGCGGCGGCGCCGCCGCCGGCAGCCGGTCGAAGGTGACGACGTGCTGTTCGAGCCACGCGCGATAGGGCTGAAGGGCCGCGAGGCGAGCTTTCACCTCTCTGTCGGGCACGAGGCGTTTCTGGTCGAAGTCCACGAAAAAGAGGCGTCCGGGCGCCAGCCGCCCCTTCTCCACGATCTGGTCGGGACTGAGGTCGGGCAGCACGCCCACTTCGCTGGAGAGCACGACCCGCCCGTCCGTGGTGACGACGTAGCGGCAGGGCCTGAGCCCGTTGCGGTCGAGCACGGCCCCCACCGACCGGCCATCGGTGAACACCATCGCGGCGGGGCCGTCCCACGGCTCCATGTTGCACGCGCCCACGCGGAAGTAGGCGCGCACCTCTTCAGGCAGCGCCGCGTCGTGCTCCCACGCGACGGGGATCATGCGGGCGACGGCGTGGGGCAGCGACCGCCCCGACCGGCGCAGCCATTCCAGCGCCCGGTC
Organism: uncultured Rhodothermales bacterium; assembly: GCA_965365405.1. GTDB lineage: Bacteria > Bacteroidota > Rhodothermia > Rhodothermales > BA12 > CBDUCD01. The sequence continues at coordinate 767 of CBDUBO010000406.1, forward strand.
GAACACACCCGAATCGGACAGGTCGGCGCTGAAGAGCGGGAAGGCGTCGAAAAGTGGACTTGCTACCGGACTGGTGCGGACGGCGTGGCGCGCCCGCGCCTCGAACAGGTTGCGGTTGCCGCGCAGCGTGTTGATCTCGCCGTTGTGCGCCAGCATCCGCAAGGGCTGCGCCCGATCCCACGACGGAAACGTGTTGGTGGAAAAGCGCGAGTGGACGAGGGCGAAGTGCGTCTGAAACTCCTCGCAGCCCAGATCAGGATAGAACGCCGGAAGCTGTACGGGCGTGAGCATCCCCTTGTACACGAGCGTGCGGCTGGAGAGGCTACACACGTAAAAATCGTGCAGCCCGGCGGCTGCGGCGGCGTGCTCGGCGCGGCATCGCGCCAGGTAGAGGTGCTGCTCGAAGGCTTCGTCGCCGGTTTCGGAGGCGGCGGCCACGAGCAACATGGCGACGTGCGGCATCGAGGCCTGCGCCGTCGGCCCCAGCGCCGCCGCGTCGGGGCAGACGGGCACGTCGCGCCACGCCACGGGCTGCACGCCAGCAGCGGTAAGGTGCCGCTCCAGTAGAGAAGCGGCCTCGGCCCGCCGCACCGCGTCGGGCGGCAGAAAGCACATCGCCACGCCCACCCTGCCCGGTGTGCACGGCTGCCCGAACACGCGCGCCAGGAAGGTGTACGGCAGGGCCGTCATCACGCCGCTGCCGTCACCCGTGCCCGTTTCGCAGCCGCACGCGCCCCGGTGGTCCATTCGCTCCAGCACCGTCAGCGCGTCGCGCAGCGTGCCGTGGCTGGCCGCGCCGCCGATGTGGGCGACGAGCCCGATGCCGCAACTATCGTGTTCGTGGGCGGGGCTGTAGAGGCCGTTGGGGGCACAGGCGGCAGCGGGCATGGCGGCGAGGGCAAGGGCGTTCCCATGAGTAGAAAACCAATCCCTCAGATGCAAGCCATCCTAATTAGGCCTTATTACGCCTTGGCCTAACCTCAGCCCGTGCATCCCAATTTTACCATCATTTATTCAGGCAAATCCTCCGATTATCCGTCCAACCCGAAACCAGAAACCCCTTCCACTCCGTCGAAAACGCGACGGTGGAAAAATGCAGGTTCTGCCAAAAAAATGTTGGTCGTACGGCGATCTGTCCACACATCAGAAGGCAGAAGCGCTTCCAGCATGAAAAGCAAAGGCTGGTTTGTTGACGCTTGCAAGCCCCGGCTACCCTTCGAGGTCGGCCATGGAAGGAGACGGTCCGGCGGCCCCTTCGATCCACTGGCGCAGTTCGTCGAGTCCGCGTCCCGTCTGTGCCGAGGTGAGCACGACCGGCGCGCCGCGCCCCGCGGCCACGAGTGCTTCGCTGGCACGGCGGATCACTTTCGCGCGCTCGTTGCCGGAGAGTTTGTCGGCCTTGGTGAGCACGGCCACGTACGGCACCGGGGTCTGCATCATGGCCGCCATCACGGCGCGGTCGAGCGCGGTCGGGTCGTGGCGGCTGTCGAGCAGGTGCAGCACCAGGCGCAGTGCCTCCCGCTCGGTCACGTAACGTTCGATGAGCCGGGCCCAGCGGTCGCGCTCGGTCTGGGAGACTTTGGCGTAGCCGTAGCCGGGCAGATCCACGAGAAAGAGCGCGTCGGAGAGCCGGTAGAAGTTGAAGGCGCGCGTCTTGCCCGGATTGCCGGACGTGCGCGCCAGCGCCTTGCGCCCCACGATGGCGTTGAGTAGGGACGACTTGCCTACGTTGGAGCGGCCCACGAGGGCCACTTCGGGCAGATCGGGCGGCGGCAGCGCGTCCCACGAAGGCGCGGCGTGGGTAAACTCGGCGGATCGAAAAACGGGGTCTATCACAGCAGTGGCGTCAGGGATGGGGCAGTGCGGGCAGCGCGCCGCCTTCGAGCAGCGGGATGAGCAAGAGGGACAGCAGCGTCACGAGCGCAACGAAGGCGGCGTTGAGCCACGCGCCGGCGCGGGCCATGTCGCCGATGCCGACGTGCCCGCTGCCATAGACGATGGCGTTGGGCGGCGTGGCCACGGGCAGCATGAACGCGCAAGAGGCCGCAATGGTCGCGGGCACGAGCAGCAACAGCGGCGGCGTACCCGTCTGCGCGGCGAGGGCCCCAAGCACGGGCAGAAAAGCCGCCGCCGTGGCCGTGTTGCTCGTCAGCTCCGTCAGCAGAACGATGGTGACGACGACGAGCGCGACGAGCGCCCACGTGGGCAGCAGGGCAAAGGCGGCCAGCTGCGCGCCGATCCAGTCGGCCAGCCCGGTCGCGGCGATGGCGGCGGCGAGCGACAGGCCGCCGCCGAAGAGCAGCAGCACGCCCCACGGCAGGTCCCGCGCGGCCTGCCACGTGAGCACCCGCGCCCCCCGTTCGGCGGGCAGCGCGAACAGCACGAGCGC
>CBDUBO010000407.1:0-3131 GCA_965365405.1 uncultured Rhodothermales bacterium
ACCCGACCTACAACGAGGGCGCGCAGCGCCCGTACCACAAGCGAGCGAAGCGAGCGCACTACCTACCCCATCCCCCATGTCCCCTGAAGAATTCCAACGGCTCAAGGAGCAGGAGAAGGCGCACCTGCGCAAGCTCAAGGAGCTGAAGGGTCAGGTGCGCGACGCCACGCGGCAGGCGCGGCTGGCCCAGACCCTCGGCGACATCGCCGGCGCGGTGGAGCCGAACGCGACGTACGACGAGATGATGGACAAACTGACGCTCGAGACGGCCCGCAATGAGGCGCGCTTCGAAATGGCGCAGGAAAGCGCGCAGGGTTCCGACGCTTCCGACGAAGCGCTCGAAAAGGCCGCCGAGGCCGAAAAACACGAAGCCGAACTGGCCCAGCAGCGCGCCCGCCAGCTCGTCGAGCAGATGAAGTCGCAGATGGGCGGCCCTTCTCCGACCGCCCCCCCCGCGAGCGAAACCCCCAAGACGCTGGGCCGCACCGACGCCGCCGAAACCACCCCTTCTGCCCCTCCCCCCGCGGAAAAAACGCTGGGTCGTCGCCTGTGAGCCGCTCCACCATGAACGACCGCGACATCAACTATACCCGCGAGGCGTTCCTGCATCCGTGGAACCTGACCTTTCTCATCGCCACGATGCTGACGGCATTCGTGGTGGGAGGTGGCAGCGGAAGCCAGTTCGTCTTCAACCTGCTGCTGCTGCTGTCGGCGGCGGCGGAATTGATGTACCTGGGCATCGTGCCGCGCGATGCACGCTTTCAGCGCGTGATCCGGTCGCAGAAAGCCGCCGAGCGCAGCAAGGCTCCTTCCCAGAAAGAGATCTTCAACCTGCTCGACCGCCAGGATCAGCGGCGCTATGCCCGACTGAGAAGGCTCGAAAAAGAGATCCAGAGCAACTACGAGAAGCTGTCCTATGCCTCGCAGGGGCTGCTCGAAAGCCATCTCAAAAAGATCGATGGCCTGATCGACTCCTACCTCAACCTGCTCCACCAGCGCGAGCGCTACGAGGTGGCCATGCAGCAGAGCACGCAGAGCGAGGTCAGCGCCGCCATCGCCGCCCTGCAGCAGGACATGACGGACGATCCGCCGCGGGTGCGTGCTATCAAAGAGCGCCGCCTGCGCGTGCTCATGAACCGCCTCGACCGCTTCAAAAAGGGCCGCGAAAACATCGAGATCATAGACGCCCAGCTGGCTACCATCGAGGACGTGACGCAGTACATCCACGAGCAGTCGCTCACGATGCGCAACCCGGAAGAGATCTCCTTCCAACTCGACACCCTCCTCTCCGAGGTCGAAGAAACCGAAAAGGCCGTTCAGGAGGTCGAGGACGTGTTTGCTGCAAGCGAACTGGGCGCACCCGGCTCTCTGCTCGACGGCATCGAAGGGTTTGACGAAGCGCCGCCCGAATCCGACCCGCTCCAGCCGCGCCAGAAAACGCGGGGCTGAGTGAAGAGTCAATTCGGCAACGTTTAATGGTCAACGGTCAATGAGAAAACAGCGCTCTGCCTGACTTCCATTGCTCAGTACATGCTGCCCATTGGTGATTGCCGAATTGCCCATTGACGAATTGACCATTTCCCCCTCCCCATGTCCCTCGTCCTCTACAGCGTCGATGCCGGCGGCATTCTGACGCTTACGATCAACCGGTCCGACAAGCTGAACGCCCTCAGCGTAGAAGTGATGGACGCGCTCGAAGCGGCGATGGATCGGGCGGAGTCGGACGCTATGGTGAAAGCCATCGTGCTGACGGGCGCGGGCGACAAGGCGTTCGTGGCCGGGGCCGACATCGGGCAATTCACCCGCCTCGATGCCGAGACGGGCGCGGCGTTCGCGCGGCGCGGCCAGGAGGTGTTCGGGCGGCTGGAAGCGATGAAAGTGCCCGTCATCGCTGCCGTCAACGGCTACGCGCTGGGTGGCGGCTGCGAACTGGCTCTGGCGTGCCACCTGCGCGTGGCTGCCGAAAATGCCATTTTCGGGCAGCCCGAAGTCAACCTCGGCATCCTGCCCGGCTACGGCGGCACGCAGCGGCTGCCCCGCCTCGTCGGGCGCGGGCTGGCCCTCGAAATGATCCTCACGGGAGACCGCGTGGGCGCGCAGCGTGCCTACGAAATGGGCCTCGTCAACCAGGTGGTGCCCGCGGGGCAGGCCGTCGCAGCGGCCACGGCGATGGCCGCCAAGATCGCCGCCAAAGCGCCCGTTGCCGTCGCGCTCTCGCTACAGGCCGTCTATGCGGCCGACCAGCCCCAGGCAGAGGGCCTCGCCTACGAAGCCGACCTGTTCGGGCAGGCCTGCGCGACGGAAGACCTCAAGGAAGGCGCGTCGGCCTTTCTGGAAAAACGCGCGCCGCAGTGGAGCGGAAAATGATCAATGAGCAATTCGTCCATGGGCAATTCGGCAATGAATACCGGACAGTAAAGAGCCCTGTGCTCATTGATACTTGGCTATTGCCAGATTGAATATTGCCCATTCTCTATGGACCTCGTCCTCATTCTGCTGATGCTCGGCCTGGTGGCCTTTTTCGCCGGGTCGGAGATCGCGTTCGTGACGGCGAGCCGGCTGCGGGTGGAGGTGGAGGCGCGGCGGAGCGGCACCACGGGCGAGGCCGTGCTGAAGTTTCTGCGCGACCCGGCGGCCTTTCTCACGACGACGCTCGTGGGCACCAACCTGGCGCTCGTGCTCTACTCCACCCTTGTCGCCTTCTACCTCAACCCGCCGCTCACCCGCTTTTTCGAAGGGGCGGCGGGGCTGGGTGAGGGCGCGGCAGACGTGGCCGTGCTCGTCACGCAGACGCTTGTCGCCTCGGCGGTCGTGCTCGTCGTGGGCGAGATCATCCCGAAGTCGCTTGCGCGGGAGACGGCCAACCGCGCCGTGTTCGTGCTTGGCCTGCCCCTGCGCGTGTGCTACCTGCTGCTCATGCCGCTCATAAAAGTGGCTGGTGGCGCGTCGAGTCTGCTCGCCAAGCTGTTCCGCGCCGACGCCGAGGAATTCAGCCAGTTCATGCGGCGCGACTTCGAGATCCTGCTCCTGGAAAACCGCGAGACCGAGGTTCACATCCGCGAGGAGGACGACGTGCTCTCGAACGTGCTCGCCCTCGGCGCGCTGCGCGTGCGCGAGGTGATGGTGCCCCG
>CBDUBO010000408.1:0-3131 GCA_965365405.1 uncultured Rhodothermales bacterium
CCGCCGATCAGGCACTCGAAAGCGTGCCGGGCCTCAAGCACGTCATCGTCCACCAGCGCGTGCCCGACGCCGCTACGGACATGATGGACGGACGCGACCGCTGGTGGCACGATTTCATGAAAGGCCAGCCAGAGGATAGCCCCACCGAGCAGACGGCCGCCGAGGACGTGCTGATGATCATCTACACGAGTGGCACCACGGGCCGTCCCAAGGGGGCCGTGCACACGCACTGCGGCTTCCCCGTCAAGGGCGCGCAGGACGTGTACCACTGCATGGACCTCAAACCCGGCGAGGTACTCTACTGGATGACCGACATGGGCTGGATGATGGGGCCGTGGCTCGTGTTCGGCTCCCTCCTCGTCGGCGCTACGATGGTACTCTACGATGGCGCCCCCGACTATCCGGACGAAAGCCGGCTCTGGCAGATGGTGGAAAAGCACGGCGTGACGCACCTGGGCGTCTCGCCCACGCTCATGCGTGTGCTCAAAGGCCAAGGCACCGCACCCATTGAGGGCTACGACCTTTCGCGCCTGCGCCTCGTCGGCTCGACGGGCAGCCCGTGGGACCCGGACACGTGGCTGTGGACGTTTCACAACGTGCTCGAAAGCCGCAAACCTATCCTCAACTACTCGGGCGGGACGGAGATTTCGGGCGGCATCCTGTGCGGCAACCTCTTCGCGCCGCTCAAGCCGTGCGCCTTTTCCGGCCCCGTGCCCGGCATGGACGCCGACGTGGTGGATGCGGAGGGCAAGCCCGTGCGCGGCGAAGTGGGCGAACTCGTCGTGCGGCAGCCGTGGATCGGCATGACGCGCGGATTCTGGAACGACGCGGCGCGCTACCGCGAATCCTACTGGCAGCGCATCCCCGGCCTGTGGGTGCACGGCGACTTTGCCGCCATCGACGATGATGGCCTGTGGTTCATCCTCGGCCGCAGCGACGACACCATCAAGGTGGCGGGTAAGAGGCTGGGGCCTGCCGAGGTCGAGGGCATCCTGAACGCCCACCCCGCTGTGCGCGAAAGCGCCGCCATCGGGGTGCCACACGACATCAAGGGCGAAGAAGTCGTCGTGTTCGTGGTGCCGGACGGGCGGGCTGCGCCGGACGAAGCGCTGCGCAGCGAACTCGTCGAGCGCGTGACGGCGGCGCTGGGCAAGCCGCTCAAGCCGCGCGAGATCCTGTTCACCCGTTCGCTGCCCAAAACGCGCAACGCCAAGGTGCTGCGCCGCCTGATTCGCGCCACCTACCTCGGCCTGGACACGGGCGACACGAGCAGCCTCGAACTACCTGAAGCCCTCGACGATATCAGGGAAGCGAGGTGAGGGAATGGGCCATGCGCAATTCGGCAATGGTCAATAATCAAGGGGGGAAGGGAATGTGGGAATTGGGGGCGTGGAGAGGGCCGTAGGGGCGCAATTCATTGTGCCCTCTGTGATGCGCCCTGCACATCACACGCGCACCCGTCGTAGCCCATCGCACCGTAGCGCCCGCGCTCTCCTCCCTTACTTCCACGAATACATCAGCCCGATAGCCGGGCGCTGGCCGACGAACTCGTAGCCCGTCAGCAGCGAGAAGCGCCCCAGCCGCCACATGGTGCCCGCCGTGATCGCGGGTTTGATCTCTGTCTCTCCGGCCTGCTCGTGGTAGCGCACCCCTACGCCCACAGCAGGTTGGAAAGGCTGCCGGGCACGCCCGTAGAACGCGAACACCTGCGCCGTGAGCGACTCGTCGCCCTTTTCCATCCCCAGCGCCTGCGCGTTGGCCGAAGCCTGGAGCACGACGCCGCCGCGCGGGCGCACGAAGCCCGACATCAGCCCGATGGGCTCGTTGCCCTGAAACGACAGGCCGCCGCTGCCGCTTATCACGGCCCCGGCTACGACGGCAGCCCCGAGCCCCAGGGCCGCGGGTAGCAGTTCGCCGCTTTCGTCGTCGTCCTCGTCCTCATCGGCTCTATCGCCCCCTTTGCCCTCTCCCCGACCCGTCGCGCCGCGGGCCGCATAGCGCCCGTAGCGGCCCCCATTACCCCCATCGCGAAACAGCCACGCCAGGTCCCACGCCACCTCGATCCACACGTCCGGGTAGGCATCGTACACGCTTTGGTTCACGACGCGCTCGCGCCGGGCGCCATTTGAGGTGCGCGCATCGAACACGCCAAAGGCAGCCCGCACCAGGCGAAGGTTTTCGAGCGTGAAGCCCGCTGCCAGGATCCGCCGGGCCGCGTCAGCCGACGCCTCATCGAAGAGCACGTCCCACGTTGCGGCAGGCTCGACGAGCAGCACTTCGCCGGCAGGCAGGCGCGTGCTGTCCACAGCGAGCGTCAGCCCGGCCACCCGCGCGCCACCTTGCATCACGTCGGCGCGCAGCACGAACGCCACCATGTGGATGCCCGGCGGCAGCACGCGGGCCGGCACGCGGCGGCCCCGTTTGATGCCTTCGCCGCCCATTCGCCACGTCAGGCGGGCCGCCACGTCCGGGGCATCGCCGCCGTCGGACACGGCGAGGGTGAGCGAAAGGCGGTCGATGAATGGCAATACGTCCAGCCCACGCCAGTGGCGGTCGGGCACGGGGCTTTCATGCGCCGAGAGGGGCCAGTTTTCCAGGTGCGCGGTAGCGACGGTTTCCTGCGCCCACACGGTCGGGGCGAGCAGGGCGAACAGGGTGAGGGCGAGTAGTCGCATGAGGACGGCGCTGTCCAGCGGATAGGGCAAAACGGGCAATAGAAACCTGCCTGCGCTCCGTACGGGCCGCGCAGGGGTTGTTGCAAAGGCTGTTGCAAAGCCTGTGCGAAACCCCGCAGGGCTCAGAAAAACATCCCGAAGGCGTGCGGATAGTGCCGGACGACGGGCTCGGTGCCTTCCCACGCGATGGCCACGACGTCGTAGCGCGCCGGCGCGCCGTCCAGCTTGCGCTCGTAGAGGTATGCCTCCGCCGCCTTCATGATGCTCCGCTTCTTGGCGTCCGTCACAGCTTCCTCGGGTTCTCCGTAGCGCGCTCCGCGCCGCGCCTTCACCTCTACGAACACGATCTCGCCGCCCTCGCCGTCGGGCCACGGCGCAAAGCACACCAGGTCCACCTCGGCCCGCTCGAAGCGGTACTGGCGTTCGAGCACCTGATAGCCCAGCCCTTCGAGGAAA
>CBDUBO010000409.1:0-3129 GCA_965365405.1 uncultured Rhodothermales bacterium
AGCAGGTGGACAAAGCCTCCGAAGCGCTGACGACGGGCCTGGCCACGTTGCCCACGCGCACGCAGCGGTACGACTGGCCCGCGTACCTGCGTGAGGGCATGACCATGAACCAGGTGCGCCTGCTGCTGGGCGAGCCCACGAGTGCCCGCCCCTTCGACGTGAACACGGTGACGTGGTTTTACGCCGCCCGCGACACGATGCCGGGACGCCTGCTCTACATCCGCGACGGCGTGCTCATCGCGCCGCCCAAGCCGTAGGGACGTGCCGCGGCACGTCCCTACGTGTTTACCACCACCCTCCATGCAACCCACCACCCTCGACGTTGCCCGGCTGCGCGACGACTTCCCGACGCTCAGGCAGACCGTGTATGGCCGCCCACTCGTCTATCTCGACAACGCCGCGACGACGCAGAAGCCCCAAGCCGTCATCGACCGATTGGTGCGCTATTACACCGAGGAAAACGCCAACATCCACCGGGGCGTCCACTTTCTGAGCCAGCAGGGTACGGAGGCCTACGAAGCCGCGCGCACGCGCGTGCAGCGCTTCGTGAATGCGCCTCACTCTCACGAGATCATCTTCACGCGCGGCACGACGGAAAGCATCAACCTGGTGGCGGCCACGTGGGGCCGCACCCACGTCGGCGCGGGCGACGAGATCGTGGTGACGGCGCTCGAACACCACTCCAACCTGGTGCCGTGGCAACTCTTGTGCGAGGAGAAAGGGGCGTGCCTGAGGGTTGCACCCATCAATGACGCGGGCGAAGTGGATGTAGACGCCTATGCCGCTTTGCTGGGCGAAAAGACGCGGATCGTGGCCTTTCCGCACGTCTCGAACGCGCTGGGCACCGTCGTGCCCGTGGCCGAGATGGCAGCCCTCGCGCACCAGGTCGGAGCCGTCGTGCTCGTGGACGGCGCGCAGGCCGCGCCGCACCTCGCCATTGACGTGCAGGCGCTTGGAGCGGATTTCTACGCTTTTTCCGGCCACAAAGTCTTCGGCCCCACGGGCATCGGCGTGCTCTACGGACGCGCCGAACTGCTGGAAGCGATGCCGCCTTACCAGGGAGGCGGCGATATGATCGAGACGGTTTCTTACCAGCGCTCGACGTGGAACACGCTTCCGCACAAGTTCGAGGCGGGAACACCCAACATTGCCGGGGTGCTGGGGCTGGATGCCGCCCTCGCCTACGTCGAGGCAATCGGGTACGACGTTCTCGCGGCCCACGAACACGACCTGCTGGCGTATGCGACAGCGCAGGTAGCGGCCCTCGACGGCGTGCAATTCGTGGGCACCGCGCGCGAAAAAGCCGGCGTGCTGTCGTTCCTGCTGGACGGCATCCACCCCTACGACGCCGGCACCATCCTCGACAAGCTGGGCATTGCCGTCCGCACGGGCCACCACTGCGCGCAACCGCTCATGGAGCGCCTCGGCGTCCCGGGCACGCTGCGGGCCTCCTTCGCCTTTTACAACACCCACGAGGACGTGGACGCCCTCGTAGCCGGGCTGCGGCGCGTCCGCACGATGCTGGGCTGAATCAGTCCTCGTCGGGATGCCACTTCACGCGGGCCACGACGGGCAGGTGGTCGGAGGCGTTGCGGGCGACGGGGCCGTTGGCGGCGCGCAGGTCTTGCAGAACGGCCTCGCGCGCGTAGATGCGGTCGAGGGCGAGCACAGGCCGCACGGCCGGGAAAGACGGCGGCCACGCCTCGTTGTGGTGCTCGTCGGGAAACTGGCGGTCGAGTTCGCGGCTGGCCCGGCAGTCGCGCCAGGCGTTCATGTCGCCCAGCAATATCGTCGGGCCCTGCATCCGCGGGTGGTCGAGCAGGGACGTGACCTGCAACCGCCGCGTCCGATCCACCAGCGCCAGGTGCGTGGCGACGACCGAGATGCCCGCTTCTTCGTTGCCGAAATGCACGGCAAGGGCGGCCCGCTGCTCCAGCCGCCCGATGCTCAGGTTGACGACGATGGCGGACGACATGGGGCATCGGGCCAGGATGGCGTTGCCCAGCGCCCCTCCCCGGTGCGCCCGCGACACGGCGAAGGCGACATGGTAGCCCATCTCGTCGGCCAGGTCGAGCAGAGGTTGCCGACGGTCTTCACGGCTGGGCACGAGCACTTCCTGGAGCGCGAGCACGTCGGCGTTGAGTTCGGTGATGACCTCGATGGCGCGCTCTGGCATCCACGCGTTGCCACCGCGCACGCCCGTCCAACGATGGACGTTGTAGGTGGCGATGGTGAACGTGTCTGGCAGCGTGGTCGGAGCCGGCTCCCCCCCCGGCTGCGCCGGGCGCAGGAGCGACAGGTGGGGCTCCACACGCGGCGTGCGCAGGCCGATGGCAGGCAGCGATCTGGAAAAAGTGGGACGTTCCATGGCCTCCCGCATAACCGTACTTCGGGCAGATGGGTTCAGCCACCCGACACGAGTGTTACTTCGGCGTGCTGCTCGCCTCGCCGCGCACCAACTGTCCCCGGCTGTAGATGGCGTGGACGCGCCCCACGAGCGTCTCGTCCCAGTACGGCGAATGCCGGCTCTTCGACCGCGTCCGGGTGTACGTCCAGCGCGTGTCGACGTCGAAAAGCGTCAGCGCGGCGGGCTGTCCCACTTCGATGCGCGCAGCGGGCAGGCCCAGCACGCGGCGCGGCCCGTCCGTCAGCAGGGCTACGGCGCGTCCAAGCGTCAGGTGGCCGGGGCCAATAAGGTCGCGCACGACGGCACCCCAGACGGTTTCCAGGCCCGTCGCGCCGAACGGTGCTGCGCCAAACTCGACCTCGGCCTCGAACACGGCGTAGGGTGTGTGGTCGCTGAAGAGGGCGTCGAGCGTGCCGTCCCGCAGCGCCGCCTGGATGGCTGCCACGTCTGCCTGCGGACGCAGCGGTGGCCGCAGCTTGGTGGTCACGCTGTAGCCGCTCGCCTCGACGAGCGCGTCGGTGCGGGTGGCATGGAGGGGCGTGACGGCGCACGTGACGGCCACCCCGCGGCTGCGGGCGGCCCGCACGGCGTCCAGTCCGCGCGCCGTCGTGACGTGCTGGACGTGCACACGGGCGCCGGTGTATTCGGCCAGTAGCAGGTCGCGGGCGAGGGCCACTTCTTCGGCCACGGCGGGGATGCCGGGCAGGCCGGCACGCGTGCCC
>CBDUBO010000410.1:0-3117 GCA_965365405.1 uncultured Rhodothermales bacterium
TGTCGCTCGTGCTGCTGGTGCGGCTGTGGCCAGCCACACCCCCACCGCCACCGCGCCCGATTCCGCCCGGACCGGAGCACATCGTCACCATTGAGGAAATCGTCTCGACCTCGCAGGCAGCGGCCCCTGCCCTGCCCCCACCGCTGCCCGACCTGCCGCCCGTCGAAGCGGAAGAGGTGGAGATCGAGGAGGTGCCGCTCACGCTCGACGTGCCGCTCGTGACGGCGCCGCCCGCGCCTGGTCCGCCTGCCGAGGCGCCACCCGGCGAGAGCACGACGCCGCAGCGCCCCAGCGGCGGCATCACGCGCGCGCCGCAGTCGGTCAGCCCGGTTTTCCCCACCATCCGGCGCGACGATCCGCACGTCGAACTGGTCGTCGAGGTGCTGGTCGAGACGACGGGACGGGTGGCGGAGGCGCGCATCGTGGAGCGCTTCGCCATCGGCCGCCGGGGCGAACGCGCGTCGGTCCCCTCGGTGGAGGCGCGTATCGAAGAAGAGGCGCTGCGCCTGGCGCGGCAGTGGCGCTTCCGCCCGGCCCTCCAGAACGGCGAGCGCATCGCCCAACCCGTCGCCCTCACGATGACGTGGGGCAGGCGGTAGAGGTGTCTGAGGTTGGAGAGGTTTGTAATCCGATCCCACCTCTACCCTTCAAACTCACAGGTCGCGGTAGCGGGCCTCCTCCACGTCGGCGTCCCACACGCGGCGGACGGGCGGCTCGGCGGCGGGCGGGCGGGTGCTGCCCAGCGGCGTCGGCGGCGCAGGAGGCGCCCCGTCTGCCGTGATGCTGCGCCACAGGTTGCGCGCCGTGCGAAACACGAAGTACGCCAGCACGAGCAGAAAAAGAAGGCGCAGCATGGTCAGGCAGCAGGGTTGAGCACCTCGACGCCCACGTGTGGGCCCTCGGTAATGCGCCGCAGAATGGCGTCGAGGTGGGCAGGCTCGTGGACGAAATCGGCCTCGGCCACCTGCACGATCAGCAGCGGACTCTTGGTGTAGCGGCGAAAGTAGTCGTTGTAAGCCGTGTGCAGCTTTTCGATGTACGCCCGCTCCATGCCCGCCTCGATCTGCCGGCCGCGCCGGGCGATGTTCTCCATCAACCTGTCGGGCGAGGATTGGAGGTACACCAGCAAGTCGGGGCGCGGCGTGGCGGGCTGCATGAGCCCGTAAAGCGTTTCGTAGAGTTGCAGGTCGTCCCCGGTGAGCGTGAGGTGGGCAAAGATGCGGTCTTTGTCGAACGCGTAATCACTCACGGTAAAGGCGTGGAAAAGGTCGCCTTCGAGCAGTTCTTTCTGCTGCTGGAAGCGGTCGGCGAGAAAGCTGAGCTGGGTCTGAAAGGCCCAGCGGTCGGGGTCTTCGTAAAAGCGTTCGAGAAACGGGTTCTGCTCGAAGCGCTCCAGCACCAGCCGCCCGCCGTAGCGCTGCGCCAGCATCCGCGCCAGCGTCGTCTTGCCCGCGCCGATCACCCCCTCGACGATGAGGTAGCGCAGGCCCGTGGGCCACGGCGTGAAGAGGTCGCCCTGGGGCGAAAAGTGTTGCGTAAACAAAGCAGAAGCGTGGTCAGAGCCCGTCGAGCAGGTCAATATCGGTCGGGACGGGCCGGTCGGCGTCGGGGCAGCGCGTGCGTAACGCGTGAACCGTGGCGTGGTGCGGCGCGGGCAGCCAGAGGCCGGGCGCAAGCGCGGCGAGCGGTTCGAGCACGAAGCGGCGCAGGTGGAGGCGCGGGTGCGGCACCGTCACGAGCGGTGTGTCGAGCACGCGATCGCCGTAGAGCAGCAGGTCGAGGTCGAGCAGGCGTGCGGCCCACGCCTCGGTGCGCGTGCGCCCCTGCGCGGCCTCGATGCCCAGCAACAGCTTGACGAGCGCAGCGGGCGCGCGCATTGTCGCCACTTTGAGCACGGCGTTGAGGTAGGGCGGCTGCGGGTGGTGCGGCGGGCGCGTATGCGCGGGCGTCTCGAACACAGGCGAGGCGGCGAGCACAGAAGTGCCCACCGCCTCGTGCAGCGCCCGCGTCGCGGACCGGAGCGCGTCGGCTCTATGGCCCAGGTTGCTCCCGAGCGCGACGAACGCCATGGTCGGGGCCAACCCTTACTCCACTGCCGGCAGCGTCGCCTCGGCAGGTGCCGCGCCCGCCACCACGTCGAACAGGATGCGCACGTCGTCACGGACGAGGTCGTCCGCCGCGCCGTCGTAGTTGATCTCCCAGTCGCGGCGGTTGATGATGAAGTCCGCCGTGGCCGCCACGCCGCCGTCCACGACCGTGATGGCCGCCGGGAACGTGACGCTGCGCGTGACGCCGTGCATCGTCAGGTTGCCCGACACCAGGTGCGTGGCCCCTGCCGAGTCCGCAGGCAGGATCGCGGACGATTCGAACGTGGCCGCCGGGTATTGCGCCACGTCGAAAAAGTCGTCACTCTTGAGGTGGCCCGTGAGGCGCTCAGAGTCGCTCCAGATCGAGTTGAGGTCAATGTCGAGGTTGACGCCGGTGACTTCCTGGCCGGCGAGGGTGACCGTGCCGTTGAAATCGTGAAAGCCGCCGTCGTGCTGACGCGTGACCTTGGCTGCCTTCCAGTTCACTTCACTGCGGGACGTGTCGATGGCGAGCGTGACGCCCGCGGCCTCGGCGATGTCAACGGCTTCGCCTGTGGTGGCTTCCGGCGCATCGCCGACGCCCGCGCAGGCAGACAGCCCCAACAGGGCGACGAGGGAGAGCAGACTGAGGATTCGGTTCATGGTGGTAGGATGGTGAGTAGAATGCGAAAGCAAGTGCCCTCGGCAGGAATCGAACCTGCGGCCTGCGGTTTAGGAAACCGTCGCTCTATCCCCTGAGCTACGAGGGCTTCGGGCGGTGAAACTTGTTTCAACAGCAAGTTACGCCCCTGGCCAACGAAACCACAAGAACCGGGTTCGGAGGGCCACGAGGTGAAAGTTTGAAGAGGTCTGCGCCGCGTGCATCCTGACGGCCCTGCTATCGCTTCAAAGGGTGCCCCATTGATTGCGCCGTGACCGAACTGCTCGCCCCTATTCCTCATTTTGCCGTCTCCATCCGGCGCGGCCTCGGTGCCCTTCTCACGGGCAGCGTGGCCGTGGGCGCGGTGCTGGCGGGCCGCCGGCTGCGCGC
>CBDUBO010000411.1:0-3101 GCA_965365405.1 uncultured Rhodothermales bacterium
AAGGTTAAACGTTGAAACAGTAGGGGCTTGCCTCGACGCAGCTAAAGAATCGCTTTAGCTTCCAACCGCCACGCCGTCCCCGGCAGGCACCTGCTGTGCCATCCACGGCACCAGCAGCCTGTTGAGCTGGTCGAACTCGATCAGGAAGGCGTCGTGGCCCCAGGGCGACGTGATCTCGGCATAGGTGCCCCGCCCCAGCAGAGCCGCCAGTTCCCGCTGCTCCTCGGGCGGATAGAGCACGTCTGTGTCGATGCCGACGACAAGTGCGGGCACGTCCAGCCCGCCGAGCACGTCTTCGTACGTCCCCCGGCCCCGCGCCACGTCGTGCGTGTCCATCTGCTGCGTCAGGCGCACGTAGCAGAGCGCGTCGAAGCGGGCGACGAGCTTCTGGCCCTGGTAGCGCAGGTAGCTTTCGACCGAAAAGACGCTGCTGCCGGGCATCGTAGCGCGTCCGTGGCGCTGCCCGAACGCCTCGCGGCTGCGATACGATACCATCGCCATCATGCGCGCCGCGGCCAGTCCAGCTTCTGGTCCCTCGCCGGGCGCGTACGCGCCGCCCTTCCAGCGTGCGTCCGCGTAGATGGCCTGCCGTTGCGCCTCGCTCCACCCGATACACCACGCCGAGTGCTGGCCGCCCACCGCGATGGGCGCGATGGCGCGCACGAAGGGCCGCTCGAAGCCCCATTCGAGCGCGTGCATCCCCCCCATCGAGCCGCCGATGGCGAGGGCCACAGCCCGCACGCCCAGCGCGTCGAGCAGCAGGCGATGCAGCTTTACCGTGTCGCGGATGGTGAGGACGGGAAAGATGGCGCCGTAGGGCTGGCCCGTGGCCGGATCGGGCGTGAGCGGCGAGAGCGTGCCGTAGGGCGAGCCGGGCACGCCCATGCAGACGACGAAATAGCGCTGCGGATCGAGCGCGCCGCCCGGCCCGACAAGCCCGTTCCACCACGTCGCCGCCTCGGCATCGCCGGTGAGGGCGTGGCAGACCACGATGCAGTTGTCGCGCGCCGCGTTGAGGTGGCCCCACGTGGCGTAGGCCACGGGCACGTCGCGAAAGACGTGACCCGCCTCGGCGGTGAACGTGGCGATGCGGTGGGTCTGGATGCCCATGCGGGATGTGGATACGAAAAAGGGGACGGCGGGCATGAAAGGCCCGATAGGGCGTGCCGTTCCAGGCCCGCCGCCCCGCGGTTCAGGCGCAGCGACTTCAGGCCGTCACGGCCACGGAGGCTTCGAGGGCCTGCGCGAAGTCCGCCTTCAGGTCTTCGATGTGTTCGATGCCGGCGGACACCCGCACCAGGTCTGGCGTGACGCCGGCGGCCAGCTGCTCCTCGGCGGCAAGCTGCTGGTGCGTGGTCGAGTTGGGGTGGATGACGAGCGTCTTGGCGTCGCCCACGTTGGCCAGGTGGCTGGCCAGCTTCACGCTCTCGACAAAGCGCTGCCCGGCCTCGGCCCCGCCGTGGACACCAAAGGCGAGCACGGCCCCGAATCCGTTGCTGAGGTACTTCCGGGCGCGATCATGAAACGGATGGTTTTCCAGGCCGGGATAGCTCACCCACGCCACCTCGTCGCGGCTTTGAAGCCAGCGCGCCAGTTCGAGGGCGTTCTGGCAGGCCCGGTCCACGCGCAGCGACAGCGTTTCAAGTCCCTGCAAGAGCAGAAACGAGCCGAACGGGTTCTGGCTCGGCCCGAAGTCGCGCAGCCCCTCAACGCGGGCCCGGATGATGAACGCCACGTTGGCGCCCACCACGCCGTCCGGACCGAACGTTTCCCAGAAGTTGAGGCCGTGGTAGCCCTCGGAAGGCGTCGTAAAGAGCGGATAGCGGCCGTTGGCCCAGTTGAAGGAGCCGCCATCCACGATCACACCGCCAATGGTGGTGCCGTGCCCGCCGATCCACTTGGTGGCGCTGGCCACGACGACGTGCGCGCCGTGTTCAAGTGGTCGGAACAGGTAGCCTGCCGCCCCGAATGTGTTGTCCACCACGAGCGCCACGCCATACTTCTCCGCCAGCGCGGCCAGCTTTTCGAAATCCGGCACGTTGAAGCGTGGGTTGCCGATGCTCTCGACGTATAGCGCACGCGTCTTGTCGTCAATGAGCTTTTCGAACGACTCCGGGTCGTCGCCGTCAGCAAAGCGCACCTCGATGCCCAGCCGCGGAAAGGCCACCTTGAACTGGTTGTAGGTACCGCCGTAGAGAAAGCTCGTCGAAACGATGTTGTCCCCGGCCCCGGCAAGCGTCGTGAGGGCGAGAAACTGCGCGGCCTGTCCGCTGGCCGTGGCGAGGGCCGCGACGCCGCCTTCGAGCGCGGCCACGCGCTGTTCGAACACGTCCGTCGTCGGGTTCATGATGCGGGTGTAAATGTTGCCGAACTGCCGCAGCGCGAACAGGTCGGCCCCGTGGGCCGCATCGTCGAAGACGTAGGAGGTGGTGGCGTAGATGGGCACGGCCCGCGACTTGGTCGTGGGGTCGGGCGTCTGCCCGGCGTGCAGCTGGAGCGTCTCGAAGCGTAGGTTCTGGCTCATGGCGCGGTGCGTGGTAGGTGGTTGAAAGCGATAGACGCTCACACCAGAAGGCCAGTAGCTGTGCGCTGGAGCCGCCGCCGGAAGACTAAAAAAGCCCCTTCCGATGGCTACGGAAGAGGCGACAGTACCCGGAGGCGCGGCTGACTCTTCCGCTCATCTCCTCCCGCATTGCTGCAGGACTGGAATTGGCACCTTCCCCAATAGAGCCAGCGGCGTTTTTCGGGGGGTTGCCAGGGTTTCGCAGGGCCATTTCCCTCCACCCTTCTGGATGAGCGACCCCGACCGGGCAAGCCCGAACCAGAGTCGGCAGTAAAAATGGCCCGGCGCAGGCACCTCGTGTGTTAAGTATCAGTGAACAGAATGGAAGCGATTCCGCTTCTGTGAGAGATGTACTTCTCATTCATGTTGATCCACTCCCACTTTTCTGGTAAGCGCGTCCCCGCGTTTCCCGTCCTTTCACGGAGCGCGCTGGAGGGACAGGCGTAGTTTGCGGCACTGCTCCCTCCATTCGACCTGTATGGCTCAGATTCTCGACGGCACCGCCGGCCTTTGGTGCTCCAATGCCGGCCATTGCCAT
>CBDUBO010000412.1:0-3087 GCA_965365405.1 uncultured Rhodothermales bacterium
CAGGCGGAAGCCGCCCAGGCCGAGCAGGCCCGCGAGTTGTCCAACGTCATCTCCAAGCTCGAAGACCCCGAATTGCGGGCCCTCGTCACCAACCTCGACCCCGACGTGCTGGCCATCCTCTACCGCGAATCGTCGGCACGCAACAAGACGCGGTTGCTCCAGGCCATCCCGCCTGACCGCGCGGCCGCTTTCGTCCGAGGCCTCATCGTACCCGTCGGCCAGAAATGAACGTCTCTGCACGCCTGCGGGCCGAGCCCACCGCGCCGGAGCGCGAAGCGGCCCCCGCGCCCACCGATGGGTCCGCCTTCGGCAGCGTTTTCGCCGCCCTGCTGCAGCCCTCCCAGTCGCCTGCTGCGCCCGTCGAACAGGCCGGCGCCGATGCTCCGCAAACGGATGCGGTGACCGGCGCAATGGATACCAGTACGCCCGCCCCTGCTGTTGCCGCGCCTGCCCTTGGCGCGAGCGCAGCGTCCACCCCAATGGCAGCAGAGGGTGTGCCGGAAGGCGTAGCCCCTGAGGCTGCGCCGCTGCCCCTTCAGGCAGCACAGGCCCTGCCCGACCCCGGTCAGCAGCCGGATGCAGTTGCGGGGCGCACCCAGCCCGTACCTGCCATCGCCCAGGGCGACGTGGCTGAAGTCCGAGAAGAGGGCGGTACCACTTCGGCTACCGGGAACGCTGCGGCCGCGCCAGAACCCGATTCCGCCGCGCAGCCCACCATTGCAGCGGTACACGTGGAGCCTGCCGCTATGGATGATGCCACCGCGGCGGACGCTGTAGCACGCCTTGCCGAGCCGGACGCACAGCCGGACGCGACCCGACCCGCTGCGACGGTGCAGCCCGGCGAGGAGGGCATTCCTGCCGTGGTAGACGCCTCGGAAACGTCTTTGCCGGAAGCACCAGAAAGAGGCGAGCCGTCAGCAGATGAGGCCGCACCTGTGGCAACGCCCGGCGCGTCCGTGCTGGGCAGCGATGCCGGTGGAAGCCAGGAGGGGGCAGGGCAGGAGAGCGGCCAGCCGCACGACGGCCAGCCACAGACCCCGCCTGCCCAGCAGCCCTTCACGGTGGCAGAAACGGACGGAATAGCTGTCCCTTCCGACGGCAAAGAAGTCCGCGACGCCACGACCGTAGCGCCGGCTGCCGAAGAAGTCGCCCCCCCTGAGGCCGAAGCCGTGGCGCTGCTGCCGGAGCCGTCCGCCCTGCCCGACACCTCCGTGGTGGAGCCGCCGCTCGTGGCCGAGCGCGAAGCCCCTGCACTGCCTTCCGCCCCTGCGCCACGCGAGGGAGTCCCCACCCCGGCCCAGACTCCTGAAACCGCGCGCACGCGGCCCACAGCGGCGCTTCTCGACCGCTGGCAGGCCGATTTGCAGAGCATGGTAACCGAACTCAGCACCGACGCCGGTGGCTGGCAGCGCCTGCGCCTGCGCCTGGACGACGACAGCGGCACGATGACGCTGCGCGCCCGCCGCGAGGCCGACCACGTCGCCGTCAACGTCGCCTTCTCCGACCCCCTGGTGCGCCAGGCCGCGCAGGCTTCGGCAGAGCGTTTGCATACCGCCCTGGAAGCCCAGCTGGGCCAGCAGGTCGCCTTCTCTTTCGGCGAGGGGGGGCGCGACGCCCACCACCACACCGCCTCCGACCGCGATCCCTCCCCCTTTGCCTCCACCACCGCTTCCGATGCCGACCGCACCCTGCCCCCTCCACGGCCCGGGGCGAGTGGCAAGCGTGAGTGGATCGGTTAACCCCCACGCCCATGAACGTCAGCGCCCCCATTTTTAAGGACAGCCGCCTCTACGATGCCTCCGGTGCGGCCACCGCGCCCGGTGGCAGCCAGATGGGCAAGAACGAGTTTCTCCAGCTTCTCGTGGCGGAGATGTCCAACCAGGACCCGCTCAACCCGGCGCAGGGCTCGGAGTATGTGGCTCAGCTTGCCCAGTTTTCGTCGGTCGAGCAGCTCATCTCGCTCAACAACAACATCGGCGCGCAGGGCACGAGCCTGGCCAAGCTGGTGCAGGGCATCGGCGGGCTGGGCGAGGGGCAAGACGCCCTCTTGCAGCAGCTTCAGAAGGGTAGCGGCCCCTCGCTGCTCGGTGCCACCGCGCTTATCGGAAAGGAGGTCGAAGCTGCCGGCGGGCGCGCCGTACTCGATGGTAGCAGCGCGGCGTTCAGCGTGCGTGTAGGGGCCGAGGCCGCCACAGGCGTCCTCACCATCCGCGACGCCGAGGGCCGCGTGGTGCGCCGCGTCGAGGCCAAAGACCTGGCCGCCGGCACCCACGAAATCGCGTGGGACGGGCTCGACGGCGAGGGCAAAAAGCTGCCCGAGGGCGCGTACACCGCCACCTTTGAAGCCGCCGACGCGGCGGGCAAGGCTGTTCAGGCCGAAGCCTTCACGCGCGGCACCATTACCCGCGTCAGCACGACGGCTGCCGGCCTCACCGCCTGGATCGGCGGGCTGGCCGTGCCCGTCGGGATGCTCACCAGCGTTGCTTCGTAAAGGTTGTAGGCGGTTGGGGGCGCTCCCCCAATCTCCAACTTTCTGATTCTACCAACGGCAGGCTGCCACCTGACCGGTTCTTTTCTCGCAACACACCTACCCCACACCACCATGATTCGCTCGCTCCGCACCGGCGTCACCGGCCTCCGCTCCCACCAGGCCCGCATGGACGTTATCGGCAACAACATCGCCAACGTTAACACGACTGCGTTTAAACGTTCACGCGTCGCCTTCAGCGAGCTGCTGGGCCAGCAGATGCTGGGCGTGGGCCGCATGGCCGGGGGCAACGGCATCAACCCCGCCACCATCGGTACGGGCGTGGGCGTCTCGTCCATCGACCAGAACTGGACGCAGGGCAACTTCGAGAACACCAACCTCGCCACCGACCTCGCCATCAGCGGCGACGGCTTCTTCATCGTCAAAGGCGGGCCCAACAACAGCGAGTTTCTCACCCGCGCCGGCGACTTCGGCTTCAACGCTGCCGGCGACCTCGTCACGGCGACGGGCATGAACGTGCAGGGCTGGCGCTACAACGACGACGGCTCGCTCACGACGGGCGCGCTCCAGGACGTGATGCTCGACCTGGAAATGACTTC
>CBDUBO010000413.1:0-3085 GCA_965365405.1 uncultured Rhodothermales bacterium
TTCATCGCGGCGGCGGAATACCTCATCGAAGCGGGCTACACGCGACCAGAAAAGCTCGGCGTCTACGGCGGCTCCAACGGCGGCCTGCTCATCGGCGCGATGATGGCGCAGCGGCCCGACCTGTTCCGCGCCGCCGTCTGCGCCGTACCCCTGCTGGACATGGTGCGCTACCACCGCTTTCTCATTGCCCGCTACTGGATTCCCGAATACGGCGACCCGGACGTGGAGGCCGACTTCCGCAACATCCTGCGCTATTCGCCCTACCACAACGTCCGCGCGGGTGTCAACGTGCCCACGACCCTGGTCACGGCGGGCGAGAACGACACGCGCGTGGATGCCCTCCACGCCAAGAAGTTCGTGGCGCGCCTGCAGAACAACACGGGGCAGATAGACCCCATTCTGCTCTACGTGGACTTCGAGAGCGGACACGGCACGGGCAAGAGCACCGAGCAACAGGTGTTCGACCAGGAAGTCCGGTGGCGCTTTTTCATGAACCTGCTGGGCATGAACGGTACCGGCGGGACAGACTGACGCCGCGATGCCTTTCACCGTCCACCTCCACCCCAACCTGCAACTGGCCACCGTCCGGCTCAGCGGCCTGCTCGACGGAAACGTCATTCTGAACGCGCTCCAGGCGTGCTACGACCATCCCCTGTGGGTGCCCGGCACCCGTATGCTCTGGGACTACCGGCAGGTGGCGCAGGTGGTGCTGGAGCCGGGCGACATGCAGCGCGTCGTGGACTACGGCTTTGCGCAACAGGCGCGCGGCGGCAGCGCCCTCGACGTGAACCTCGTGGACTGCGAAAAGGGGCTGCACGCGCTGGCCAGCCGCTCGTTCGTGGCCTACCGCAAATACCGCAAAGGGGCACTGCGCAACCCCTGCACGTGCTGCTCGCCCGGAGAAGCCGCAGACGTGCTGGAACTACCGCCGGAGGTGGTGGACCGGCTGCTGGCGGGCGAGGAATAACGGTTTGCTTGCAGGCCGCGCGGCCCGACGGTAGAACACGGAGCCCGGTGGACGGGTAGGGGAAAGCACGTCTTCAACCGCTTCTGATGCCTGACCTCGACCTCGAAAGCTTCCAGCACGCCCTCCGCCTGCGCCCCCTCACACTCGACGATTACGACGGACTCGTGCAACTGCTCCGCGCCGGTTACACCGAGGTGGAGCCGTGGACAAAGGCGCAGTTCAAGAGCCAACTCCGCCTGTTTCCCGAAGGCCAGATCGGCGTCGAGTACGACGGGCGCATCATTGGCGCGGCGCACAGCCTCATCATCGACTTCGACGAGTACGGCGAGGTGCACACGTGGGAGGACGTGGCCGGCACGGGTGCCATCAAAAACCACGACCCCGAAGGCGACACGCTCTACGGCATCGAGGTCGTCGTGGACCCAGCCTACCGCGGGATGCGCATCGGGCGCAGGCTTTACGAGGAGCGCAAGCGCCTGGCCCGCCAGCTCAACCTGAAGCGCATCCTGTTTGGCGGGCGGCTGCCGGGCTATCACAAGCACGCCGCTGAGATGACGGCCCCGGAGTACGTCGAGCGCGTGCTGGCGCGCGAGCTGGAAGACCCCGTCATCACGTTCCAGCTTGCCAACGGCTTCTCCATCAAGCGCGTCGTGCCGGACTACCTGCCCGAGGACGAGGAGTCGTGCGGCCACGCTGTGCTGATGGAGTGGGTGAACCTCCACTTCGACCCCGACCCCAACGAGCGCTACCGCTCCACCTTTCCCGTCCGCGTGTGCGCCGTGCAGTACCAGATGCGCCGCATCGCGTCGTTCGACGATTTTGCGCAGCAGTGTACGTTTTTCGTGGACGCCGCCGCTGGCTACCGCGCCGACTTCGTGGTCTTCCCGGAGATTTTTACGCTCCAGTTGCTCTCGTTTCTGCCCTCCGTTTCGCCCGGCCACGCGGCGCGGCAGGTGGCAGACTTTACGCAATCCTACGTCGGGCTTTTTCAGAAGCTCGCCATCCGCTTTGCCGTCAACATCGTGGCGGGGTCGCACTACACCGAAAAAGACGGCGACCTCTACAACGTGGCCTACCTGTTCCGGCGCGACGGCTCCATCAGCACGCAACGCAAGCTGCACATCACGCCCAACGAGCGGCTGTGGTGGGGTGTGCGCGGGGGGGAAGAGGTACACGTGTTCGACACCGACCGCGGGCGCGTGGCCATCGCCATCTGCTACGACGTGGAGTTTCCCGAACTGGCGCGCATCGCTGCGGCCAAGGGCGCGCAGATCCTGTTCGTGCCTTTTTGCACCGACAACCGGCAGGGCTTTCTGCGGGTGCGGCTGTGCGCGCAGGCCCGCGCCATCGAAAACCAGCTCTACGTCGTCACCGCTGGCACGACGGGCAACCTGCCCTCGGTCGAGAACACGGACGTGCACTACGCGCAGTCGGCCATCTTCACGCCCAGCGACTTTCCGTTTGCCCGCGACGGCATCGCCGCCGAGTGCGAGCCCAACGTCGAGGCGCTCGTCACGGCCGACCTCGACCTCGAACTGCTGCGCGAGAACCGCCTCAACGGGACGGTGCGCCCCTGGCGCGACCGCCGCCTCGACCTCTACGACGTGGTGGAGAAGGGGCCAAGCGAGGACGACACCGCGCTGCCCACACCGCCGCGCGTCGAAACCGTCGAGACGGGCTGAGGCGGAGTCGTGTCGCAGCCTCACAAATGGAAAAACGCGCCCCGACCAGTTGTGCCGGGGCGCGTTTTCTGTCGGCTTACGTTCAGGCCGTGGTGCGGGCGCGCTGCTGCGGGCCGCGCCGCGAGCGTCGCTTTTTCTTGCCCGTACCGGGCGGATTCTGGGCCGGTGCGGGTTTGCGGGCTGCCGGCGGCGTGGTCGCGTGCTCGGACGGCGGCGGGCTGAAATCGTCGTAGCGCTTCGCCTCGATTTTGCGCCCGATGTGCTTCTCGATGTCGCGCAGGTAAGCGGCTTCGTCGGGCGACACGAACGTGAGCGCGTCGCCGCTGGCCTCGGCCCGGCCCGTGCGCCCGATGCGGTGGATGTAATCCTCCGGCTGGTTGGGCGTGTCGAAGTTGATGACGTGCGAGATGCCGTCCACGTCGATGCCGCGCGCGGC
>CBDUBO010000414.1:0-3078 GCA_965365405.1 uncultured Rhodothermales bacterium
CCCAGATGGTGCTGCTGCAGGGCACCTCGGATGCGCTCACGGTGGCCGTGTGGCTCCATCCCGGCTGGCTGGCGCTGTGCGGCCAGGCCATGCTGGGCGAGGCCCTCAAGCCCAGAGACGAGGGCGCGGACGACCTGCTGCGCGAAGTGAGTGCCCAGGCCTTCGGCTCCGTCCGCGCGCAGCTGGGCGGGGCGGGCCTCAAGCTGCCCGACCTCCAGTTCAACGTGCTCTCGAACCCGCGCGAGCTGAACCTGCCCGAAACCACGACGCTGGTGCGCTTCGAGATGCCGCACGGCGAGGAAACGCTGGACGGCCTGGCACTCATCGCCTCGACGCTGGCGGTGCCCGAAGAGCCGAAGGCCGCCGAGGCACCGCGTGGGTCAGCAGCCGCTGCGCGCCCGGCCCCGTCGCTTCCCGTAGCGCCGGCACAATTTGCCGACATCGGCGGCGAGCAGATGGGCGACGGCCGCGGCGGCAACATGGACCTGCTGGTGGATGTGGAGCTGGAAGTGGTGGTCGAACTGGGTCGTCGCCGCCTGCCCCTGGCCGACGTGATGCGCCTCTCGGCGGGCAGCGTCATCGAGCTGGAAAAGCTCATGGGCGAGCCCCTCGAGGTGTACGCCAACGGCAAGCTCATCGCCGAGGGCGAGGCCGTCGTGATCGACGAGCAGTTCGGCATCCGCATCACGAGCATTGCCGCCAAGCGCCGCCGCGAGAAGGTGTTTTTGTGAGGGGAATGGGGACGTGGGGAATCGGGGAATGGTCGAGAGACTTTGCCTCGCCTCTGTCTGACGCCTTTCCGATCTGAAATCTGTAATCCGAAATCTGCCATGTTCGGAGCCGCCCCTGCTCCTGCTGTGCCGCCCGCCGTGCCCGCTCGCAAGCCGCTTCGCCGCGCCCTGTGGCTGGCGTGTGGGCTGGTAGCGCTGTGGCTGGTGATGCAGTTCGTGCCGCGCACGCCGGCCGCGCCCCCAACCGCTGTTGCCGTTTCGCCTGCCGGCGCGGATGCTTCTGACACAGGTGCGGTGGCCGGCCGCGGGCTGGCGCTGCGCGAGGAGCGCCGCCTGTTCTCGCCCGGCTACCTCGTGGCCATTGCCGTGCTGGTGGGCGGCGGCTACCTCGCCTTCGCACTGCGCAAGCGTGGTGCTGCCACCGCGCTTCCCGCCGACAAGCTCGCCTCTCTCGGCACGCTCACGCTTGCGCAGGGGCAGACGCTCCACCTCGTCGCCTGCGGCGCGGACGTGCTGCTCGTGGGCCAGTCGGGCACGGGCGTCGCGGTGCTGGCCACGTACCCGCGCGCCGATTTCGAGGCGCGCCCCGCTGTGAAGCCGCTTCAGATCGCGTCGGAAGTCGTGTCGGGGCCCATCGCGGAGCCGCCTGTGTCACCTTCTTTCGCCGAGGTGCTCCGCGCCCGCGCGCCCCATCTGTTCGTGACCGGCGAGGGCCGCGCCGCATGAAGACGTTGTTGCTGAGCCTCGCGCTTTTTGCTGCCCTTGCCGTGCCTGCCGCTGCCCAGCAGGGGAACGCCCAGGGCGGCACGCAGCAGCAGAGCCTGCCCACGCTCGCGCCCGCCGCCAGCACCGCGCCAGGTAGTAGCCTGAGCGCCCTACCCGACATCAGCCTGGTGGGGCAGGAGGAGGGCTACGCCCTTCCCATCCAGCTCTTGCTCACCATCACGGTGCTGGCGCTCGCGCCCAGCATCATCATGCTCATGACGAGCTTTACCCGCCTCGTCATCGTGTTCGGCCTCTTGCGCACGGCCCTGGGCATGCAGGGCTCGCCGCCCAGCCAGGTCATCATCGGCCTGTCGCTCTTCCTCACGGTGTTCATCATGTATCCCGTGCTCGACACGGTCAACAAGGACGCGCTCAAGCCCTACCTCGAAGGCCAGATCACGCAGCAGGAGGCGTTCGACAAGGCGCAGCGGCCCATGAAAGGCTTCATGCTGGCGCAGACGCGCGAGAAAGACCTGATGCTGTTCATGGATCTGTCTCGCACGCCCCTGTACAGCAGCGCCGAAGAAGTGCCTTTCCACGTGCTCGTGCCGGCCTTCGTCATCTCCGAGCTGCGCATCGCCTTCCAGATCGGCTTCATGCTGTTTCTGCCCTTCGTCATCGTGGATTTGCTCGTGTCGAGCACGCTCATGTCGATGGGCATGATGATGCTGCCGCCCGTCATGATCTCGCTCCCGGTCAAGTTGCTCCTCTTCGTGCTCACCGACGGATGGTACCTCATCGTCGAGTCGGTCGTGAAGGGGTACATGACGGGATAGAGCTGCCCCCTTAGGGACGCAATATTACGCCCCTACCCACCATGAGTCCCCCATTATGAACTCCGACGTTGCCCTCTACTGGGTTCAGCAGGCCATCCAGACTACGGCGCTCGTGGCCGCGCCCATCCTCGGCGTCGCGCTCGCGGTGGGCCTCGTGGTGAGCATCTTCCAGGCCATCACGTCTATCCAGGAAATGACGCTCTCGTTCATTCCCAAGGTGGCCGCCGTGGCGCTCGTGCTCATCCTCTTCACGCCCTGGATGCTGGAGATGCTGACCGACTTCATGGCGCAGGTGATGGCCTTCATCCCGACGGTTTCTCATTGACCAACTCGTCAATATGCCAATTCGTCAATGGCTAATGAGGATGCACGCGTTCGGATATGCCGACAAAACTGTCTTTCCATTAGACATTGAGCATTGACGAATTGCCGAATTAGCCATTCCCCATGTCCCCTCTCTCGCCCCTTTACCTCGTCGGCGTGCTGCTCGTGTTCGTGCGGGTAGGAGGGATGCTCATGGCGGCGCCGTTTTTCCAGCAGCGCGCCATCCCGGTGCCGCTGCGCATCCTCATCGGCGTGCTGCTGGCGTACTGCCTGGTGGGGTTTGCCGGATCGGTGCCCGCGTGGGCGCTCCACCCGGTCGGCTTCGTCGTGGCGATCTGCATCGAGGCGCTCACGGGTGCCGTGATCGGCTTTGCGGCGCACTTCGTGTTCTGGGGTGTGCAGATGATGGGCGACATCCTGGGCTTCCAGATGGGGCTGGGCATGGCCGCCGCCTTCGACCCCATGACGGGCCACCAGGACAA